>CAZOBQ010000007.1:0-47399 GCA_964578155.1 uncultured Lentisphaeria bacterium | reverse complement strand
AGGAATTTATCAATATTATTTCAAAATATGCCCAAAAACAAGCGCCTGGTTCCTGGCTAAAAGGGGGCGGTTGGAATGAGCACTTGTTTACGGATAAGGGTCTCCCTCATAAGAGTTGGCTAGACGAAGCGGCTCCGGGTCACCCAATGGTTCTGCATCGTCATGATGGACATTCTGCTATTGCTAGCAGTACAGCCCTTGAATTAGCAGGAATCACTGCCAATATGCCCGATCCCGTGGGGGGTCTTATTGACAAGGATGAAAACGGAGAGCCAACTGGTATTTTAAGAGAGTCAGCCATTTTGCTGGTTGATTCGTTGATCCCAGAAGAAACTGAGGAAGTTCTGGAAAAGAACTTTAAGGCGGCACAAGAATATCTCCTGGAAAGGGGAGTTACCTGTGTTGGCGATATGATCTATGATATGAAGCACTTTAGCTTTCTTCAGAAAATGGCTCGTCAGGGAAAATTAAAAATTCGAATCACAGCTTATGTACCCCTCTTAAAATGGGAAGAAATTAAGCAGCACATAAATAAAGGGATTTATGAAGATGAATGGTTTCAGTTCAAAGGTCTCAAGGGTTTTTGTGACGGAAGTCTCGGATCACATACTGCTCTTATGCTTGAGCCTTATGACGATAACCCTGATTCAGTTGGGATCTATGATACCGACTGGGAAGATATAAATCGTGTAAAAGAGATTATACTCGAGTCTGACCGGAACAACCTTCAATCCGTCATTCATGCTATTGGTGATCGAGCCAATCGTGAAGTCCTGGATATGTTTGAATCAGTCATTAAGCAAAATGGTGCAAGAGATCGCCGTTTCCGGATAGAACATGCACAACACATTCACCCTGAAGACCAGAAAAGGTTTGCTGAGTTATACGTGATCCCCTCTGTGCAACCAGCCCACTGTTTAGATGATTCCCTCTATGCGGATAAACTATTGGGAGAGAGATGTGGATACGTCTATCCCTTTAACTCGCTTAACCTGAATAGGGCAAAACTCGCGTTTGGTTCAGATTGGCCAGTATCCCCGGCAAATCCTGTGGCGACGATCCATGCTGCCATTCATCGGGCTGGCTGGAGAAAAGAGGAGGCTGTTAGCATGGAGACAGCATTGGAAGCTCATACTACAGGTGCTGCATACGCTGGATTCAGAGAAAATGATCTTGGTATGTTAAAAGAAGACTATTTGGCGGATTTTGTGGTTCTAGACCCCAAATTTCTTGAGTTGGATTTCATGGAAAGGATCACAGAGAATATCGTTAGTAGTGTCTATGTCAACGGAAACAGAGAGAGGTAAAGCTTGAGCTTAAAACCACTCATCGGATTGACACCGTCTTACTATGAGCACAAGGAAATGGATCGTAGTATTCTGGGAAAATCTTACACCGATAGCATTCAAGAGGCTGGTGGTCTTCCAGTATTAATACCACCTATTATTGATGGTAACGATTTGGAGCAACTTCTTCATCGGCTTGATGGAATTGTTCTCACTGGGGGAGATGATCTCCCTCCTGAGGTCTATGGAGAACCATCTGAACCACTAACCCCCAAGTCTTTGTATGCTCGTAGGCTGGAACATGATAGGGGGATCTTTGAGTTTGTTTGGGAGCATAGAAAACCAACCCTGGCAATTTGTTTGGGGCTGCAGGAAGTAAATGTTTTCCTGGGTGGATCACTATACCAGGATATTCCCACGCAGCTTGAAAATCTTCAGACGCATAAGATAGGTGATTGGTTTGAAGCACGTCATGTTGTCAATTTAGATGAAGACTCGTTGCTGAGTCAGCTAACAAATACAACTCATGTTGAAACCAATAGCGCTCACCATCAAGCAGTAAAAACTGTTTCAGATCAACTAAGAGTAGTTGGACAGACTGACGATGGAATCATTGAGGTCCTAGAACCCAAAGATAAGTCAATACGCCTTCTGGCAGTCCAATGGCATCCAGAATCCGAGACCAATGACCTGGTGGGGATTGATTTGTTCAAGTGGTTGGTTTCGGTAGCGTCCCCGTAGTCACCCTATCACAGAACGAAGGGTATAATTCCAAATTGTGTCATTCTGAATGAAGTGAAACGAAATGAAGAATCTCACTTCTAGGGCAACAAATGACAGTCAATTGGAGATTCTTCGCTGCACTTTGTATCACTCAGAAAGACTAATCCCCCTTTCCTTTCTGAGGATAAGTATGCATACCATCCAAGTACAGTGTTAATTATACTGCTAAGCTATTTATAGAACAACTATGAGGAAATTTAAATGTACCGCTCACGCTTAACCTTGATTATTGTCAGTCTCTTTGTACTCATTCTATCGGCTTGCGTCTTTACCGGACAGGATACCGATAAAAAGATTGATTTAAATGCACCACTTCCAGTTGATCCAAGTCTAATCCAGGGACAGCTGGACAATGGTCTCAAATATTTTATTAAAGAAAATCATAAGCCTGAAAACCGTGCTGAACTGCGACTGGTGATTAATGCAGGTTCAATTCTGGAGGATGAAGACCAGCGAGGACTTGCTCATTTACTAGAACATATGTGCTTCAACGGGACTGAGGATTTCCCCAAAATGGATCTGGTCAACTATCTTGAATCCATTGGAATGCGCTTTGGACCAGACCTGAATGCATACACCGGTTTTGATGAAACAGTCTACATGCTTCAGGTTCCTACAGATAGCTCCAGCCAGCTGAATCAAGCTTTTCATATTTTAGAGAACTGGGCTCATAAGGTCAGTCTTGAGGACGAAGAAATTGATAAAGAACGAGGCGTTGTTCTTGAGGAATGGCGTTTAGGTCAAGGTGCTGATCGAAGAATATTTGACGAGCAGTTGCCTGTCATCTTTGAAGGCTCTCAATACGCTGAACGTCTCCCTATCGGTTCTATGGAGGTCATTCAGAATGCAAGCTATGAAACAATCCGCCGGTTTTATAAAGAGTGGTACCGTCCAGATCTAATGGCTGTCATTGCCGTGGGTGATTTCAAAGCGGATGAAATTGAAGCCAAAATAAAAACTCTGTTCAGTGGCATAACACCTCCTACTGAAGTACGTGAGCGAAAAGAATTCAAGGTTCCTGGGCATGAAGAAACCCTCTTCGCCATAGCTTCTGATCCAGAAGCCACTCGCTCTAGTGTCAATGTCATTTTCAAACATCCTTCAAAGATTGATCGTACAGCTGGTGAATACAGACAGAATATTGTTTCAGGACTATACCACGAAATGTTGAACGCGCGCTTCAATGAGATATCTCAGCAGGCAGACGCTCCCTTTTTGTATGCCTATTCAGCCAACTCAGCCTGGGCGCGAACATCAGAAATGATACTACTCGGGGCAGGAGTTGTGGATGGCGGTATTCCCCAGGGGCTTGAAGCAGTTCTGGTCGAAGGAGAACGTGTTCGTCGCCATGGGTTTACTCTGACAGAACTAGATCGGGCTAAAAAAGAGATAATGAGAGGGATGGAGAAACTCTACCAGGAAAGAGATAAGCGAGAATCACGAGGTTTTGCATCTGAATTGATTCGACATTTTCTAAAAGAGGAAGCTGTCCCCGGGATTGACTATGAATTTCTCCTCTATCAGGAAACTGTCCCAGGTATCCAACTTGATGAGGTAAATATTTTAGCCCAAACTCTTATTACAGATGAAAATAGGGTTGTTATGGTTTCCACGCCTGAAAAGGAAGGTCTTGTAAATGCCACTGAAACTGATTTAACAAAGGTCTTTGAGAAGATATCTACGCTCACTATTGACTCTTATGTGGACAAAGTGATTACGGAACCACTTCTGCCCAATATTCCAACACCGGGAACGGTTGCTTCAGAAAAGCATTATGCCGATATCGATACAGATGAAATGGTGCTGAGTAATGGGGTTCGTGTCGTGTTAAAATCCACTGACTTTAAGAATGATGAAATTATTTTCAAGGCATTCAGTCCTGGTGGTTTCTCAGTATTCTCTGACGAAGATCTGATGACAGGTAAAATGGCAGCCAATATCATGGACTATAGTGGCTTGGGCAATTTTAGTGTGATCGATTTGCAGAAACTGTTAGCAGGGAAGCAAGCCTCAACTACTCCCTACATTAATTCTTTATACGAGGGGCTGAGAGGGTCAGCTTCTCCCAACGACCTGGAACTTCTTTTCCAGATGATCCACCTGCAGTTTACCGCTAGCCGTCAAGATGCGGAAGCTTTTGCTTCACTCATGACACAGTTTAGATCGCAATTGGAAAACAAAAGTTTGAGTCCGGAATCTGCTTATAGTGATACGTTACGCGTGACTCTTAATGGATATCATCCTCGCCGAACACCCATGAATGTTGGCATGCTGGAACAGATCAGCCTGGCGAAAGCCCAGGAATTGTATGATGATCGTTTTGGCAACGCAGGGGATTTTACCTTTCTCTTTGTTGGTAATTTTACGGAGACCCAAATAAAGCCTCTGATTCTACAATACCTGGGTTCACTCCCCATAATAGATAGGAATGATGCCTGGGTGGATGAAAATATTAACACACCCAAAGGTAAGATTGATAAAGCAGTTAAGCGGGGTGTCGAACCTAAGAGTACAACTCGGATTGTATTCTCGGGGGAGTTTGATTATTCCCGTCAAAACCGCTACGACATGTATTCTATGATGAAGATTCTGAATATTCGTCTCCGTGAAGTACTCCGCGAAGATATGGGCGGTGTTTATGGTGTAGGTGTATGGGCGAATATGTCTAAAGAACCCACTCCTGAATATTCTTTAAATGTGACTTTTGGTTGCTCCCCTGATAGAGTTCAAGAGCTGACAGATGCTGTCATGCTTGAGATTAAAACGATAATGAGTGAGAAGCCTGACCAGGTCAATGTGGATAAGGTGAAAGAATCTCAACGTCGAGAGCGTGAGATCAATATGCAGAAAAATTCATACTGGTTGAATTCCTTGGCCGTTTATTATCAAGAAGATCGGGAGCTGGGTGACTTTATGAAATTTGAGGAGTTGATTGACGACTTCTCCGCAAAAGCTGCTCAGAAAGCTGCCAATACCTATTTTGATCTGGACAATATGATTCAAGTGACCCTGTATCCTGAAAATTGATTTCATGAGATCACTGGATGTTGAAAGTTTAGCTGAGGGAGTAAAATCCCTTTGCAAGACTGATCCAGAACTGAGGATAGTGGTTGAAAGACTGGGTATTCCACCATTATGGTCGAGAGAGCCAGGTTTCCCGACTCTTGTACATATCATTCTTGAGCAGCAGGTCTCCCTGGCCTCTGCAAAAGCTTGTTTTGATAAATTACATGTCATATTGCCCAATTTGGAACCCGCCAACTTCTTAAAACTGACCGATGATGAATTACTCCGTCTTGGTTTTAGTCGACAAAAATCCAGATACACTAGAATTCTGGCTCAGGCGATTATAGATGGTTCTCTTGATATGGAGGGACTCAATCAGCTTCAGGATGATGAAGTCTTTTCAAAATTAACAGGTCTGACGGGAATTGGTCCCTGGACCGCTAATATCTATTTACTCATGGCCCTTGGACGTCAAGACATTTGGCCAGCAGGTGACTTGGCTCTGGAAGTTGCCATTAAAAACTTATATAAGCTGGACAAGCGACCATCTCGTGAAGAATTTCTGGATTATGGAAAACGCTGGCAACCTCATCGAGCTATTGCTGCAAGAATATTATGGCACTATTATCTTTCAAGGTGATACACGCCAGTATTAATTCACATGCTTAGCTGAACAAAAAGGAACTCCAATGTCATTAAAAAATATACATTCATTACCTGTTGAGCCAATTGAGGCTGGTGAAAAAACCTCAAAACAGATTCTCATCTCGTCAGAAGAAGGTCCTAATTTCGCCATGCGCCGATTCATTATTGAAGTAGGTGGATTCATGCCACTGCATACAAATACAGTTGAACATGAGCAGTTTTGTATCGCTGGCGAAGCAGAGGTGATTATTGGCGGCGAAACCCTGATTGTTAAAAAAGATGATGTGGTCTTCATCCCCGCTGGTGTTCCTCATTCATATAAAACACTTAGTGAGGAGTCATTTGAGTTTCTATGCTTGGTTCCCAACCAGGAGGATATCATTGAGATTAAAGAATAAGTTTAGATTGGGTCTTCAGGGAAAAACAACCACAACTTTCTATATAATCCTGTTTATTTTCCTGGCAATTATGACATCATGTAATATCAATACAGACCAAGATACAGAAAATAGACGTTTGTTAAATACAGACAAACAATTTGCCAAGATGTCCCTTGAAAAGGGGGCAGCAGAAGCATTCAATTATTTTCTTACTGAAGATGCCATGGGTATGTCTCACGGACAACATCCTGTGATTGGGCGTGATAAGCTTTATGCAGAGATGAAAGAAGGCCAGGAGGACTATACCCTTGCCTGGGATCCTCAACGTGCAGAGGTATCCGCCTCTGAAGATATGGGTTGGACCTGGGGAACATACACTCTGACATTCAGAGATGATGAAGCTCAGGAACAAAAGCGATATGGTAAATATTTGAACATCTGGGAGCGTCAGGATGATGGTCAATGGAGAGTTATCGTTGACATGGGTAATTCCAGCCCAGCCCCAAGTGAGTAATTATTTTAGACAAAAGGGAATAAGACCGTGGATATCAATGCAATCATAGAACAAGCAACAGGATTTATTAGCAATTATGCCTGGAATGTTTTGGGCAGCTTACTCATTTTTATCGTTGGTAAATGGCTTGCCAGGAAATCGGCCTCCCTGCTGGGTAAACTTTTATCGAAGCAGAATGTTGATGAAACCCTCATTCGCTTTCTTGAGAATATCGCCTATTACGCTCTCATGGTTGTAGTCCTTATGGCTGCTGCAGATGAGCTGGGAATAGATACTACTTCATTCCTGGCGATATTTGGTGCCGCTGGGCTAGCCGTAGGATTGGCCCTCAAGGATTCCATGGGGAATATTGCCAGTGGGGTCATGCTGGTCTTCTTTCGCCCCTTCAAAATTGGTGATTATGTGACTGCTGGCGGTGTCTCAGGTACCGTTGAAACCATCAATGTTTTTAACACGATCTTTCTTACGCCAGATAACCAGCGTATCATTGTGCCCAATGGACAAATCACCAATGATTCAATCACCAACGTCAGTGCCCATCCCACACGTCGTCTTGATCTGGTTTTTGGCATTGGTTATGAAGACAATATTTTGACGACCAAGGCGGTATTTAAGAATGTTCTAGATTCAGAACCTCGAATTCTGGAAGACCCTACACCCCGAATATCGGTTATGGAATTGGCTGACAGCAGTGTCAATATTTGCGTGAGACCCTGGGTCAAGACAGAAGACTATTGGGATCTGAAATTTGACCTCACAGAGAAGATGAAACTCGCACTTGATGAAGCCGGAATCAGTATTCCATATCCTCAGACGGATGTACATCTTCATCAGAAGGGGGAATAATTTTGCTGAGGGTTTTCGATCGGGAGACTTCTATTCGTACCTTTTGGATCCTGTTTGTACTTACCCTGTTGACCATCATCGGTATGCAAATTACAGGCGCTCCATTAATAACTGATGCTGCACCTGCTGGTATCGTAACTTTTGAACTGATTGGGACATTTTCGGGTAGCCAAAATATTATTCAGTCTTGGGAGGGTGAGCCCATGACATGGGCAGGCATCAATATGGGCTTAGACTTCTTGTTTCTAGCTCTCTATGCTGTCACCATCGCCCTTGCTTGTCGATTGATAGCTGACAAATATTCAAATCAAATATTAAAGGATGTTGGAACTTGGTTGGCACTGGGTATTGTCTTCGCAGCTCTCTTAGATATCATTGAAAATATAGCATTGATAAAGTTATTGTTAGGGTCACAGAATGAATTCCTGCCAGTTTTAGCTAAATGGGCAGCTATTCCAAAATTTATCTTGGTACTTTTATCGCTACTCTATGTGATAGGTGGTTTGTATCCGGCTTTGAGAAAACCATCATCGTAAATATTCCCTAGGATTGTCTTTCTGAGTCATAGATAAAGAATCTCACTCTGCGGGCAGTCAATTTCAACCAGTTGGCGATCCTTCGTTGAGCCTGTACTGGGTAATTTATAACAGTTTGCATATCCCTCGACTCCACTTCGACGAGCTCAGTACAGCGCGCTCGGGATGACGAACCTGGAATTTTTGTGATGTATCAATTTTATCGAATTGCTCAGGAAGACGAGTAGGAAAGTCTAACTATTAATAGCCTGTTTGAGCTCTGTTCTAAGTTCCAGAACAACTTTTACATAGTTCTTGGAAGGGTTGTATTTGTATACTGCTCTCCAGTTTCTAGAGTTTTCAGAAAAATCAGAACTCCCGATTTGATATTTTCCTCGCTTGAGCAGATAATTGGCGATACTGGCTAAAACATCTGGCCATTCAAAAGCCTCACGCAATCCATCCCCATCCCCGTCCACTGCGTAGCTTTTAAAGCTGGTGGGCATAAATTGACCATATCCAAAGGCACCGGCGTAGGAGCCTTTGACGTCGTGTGGTCCCATTCCATCGACCCTGCAGATCATGAACCAGGCCACCATCTCATCCTCTGCCCATTTGGCTCGTCTCGGCATAGTGTGAATAATGGTGTGGAGTGAGTTGAAAACCGGATAAGAAGAAGCATATATACCATACTGGGTTTCCACGCCAACAAAACTGAGGATTAGATAAGGGTCAACACCATACTTTTTGGCTACCTGATGGAGCAAGTCCTTATGTTCTGCATAGAATTTTAAACCGCCATCAATTCTTTCAGTATTAACAAAAATGCGTCGGTAGTCGGTATAATCCATTCTTTCTGCCGGTTTTGCAAATCGCTCAGAGATCTTTTCGTCAATTTTAATCCCTGGATTGGTAAAAACCTGCCAGGCGTAGGTGGCAGGAACACCACTCCGACGCAGTCGCTTGACCACGTTTGAATATACTTTACGACCAGCTTCATTTTTGGCAATCAGGGTGACCATCTCTTTTTCTACCCGGTCCGACCAGATAGTTGGAGCAGAACCCTGTTTTGTGTCTCGGTCCGCCAGCAAGATTGAGCTGGATATCGCGAACAGAAAAAGAAGTCTAGACAACATCGAAGAATTGACCCCGTCTCTACTTGAGAACCGTGATCTTTTGGGTGATCACAGTATTATTTGACTTCAGAGCTACTAAATACACACCAGAAGCTACCTGAGATGCATTCCAGCGCGTGATATGTTTCCCAGCTTCCAGCTGTCCGGTAAAAATCTGTTTCACAAGCTGGCCCTTCAAATTGTATATACTGATCTTCACATCAGAGTATTCAGGGATACTGAAAGGAATATTGGTTATCGGATTAAAGGGGTTTGGGTAATTTTGATACAATATATATGCTTGTGGCCGTGACAGTTCTTCAGCAACACTAACCGTTGAGGGATTAAAGAAATCGAACACTTCTCTCATTATCTCAATCCGACTAGCCTCAGGGTAGATTGTTTCATACGGTAAAGCTAGATATATGAGTTTGCCAGGAGTGCTTCCACCAGGGAACAGCCCCTCAAACGAAACACCTGCAATGTTTGCCGTGGAGGCATTTATATATTTCAGGATATTATTAGCACCGTTGATGCCATTTATCGCATCTGGCCAAGTCACATTAATCGTACCATGAGTACCATTATCAAAAGTAAAATCTGAGACTTCAGCGAAAACAGAACCCACCAACGACTCACAGGAATAATAGGTACTTGATGACCCACTTGGTGCATCATCAATGTATTGAGCCTTTAGAAAATTATTATAAAAAGCTTTATCTGCCGCATCACCCTTATAATCCAAATCCCAACCTATTTCAGAGCCGGAAACAAATAGATTGCCACCCTGTTTTAAAAAGGCTTCAACACTATCCTGCTCAATTGGGTTGAAAGTCTGGTCTGCTGTACTTTCATCTCCTAAAATCCAGATGATAGTCTCATAATCTCTCAGAGATATTTTATCGTTATAAACAGATTCATTTAAGGCAAATGAAAAAGCATAACCGCGTTTTTTGATTGGGTAAGCTACTTTCTTCACATAATCAAATGTAGTATTTGTGCCTCGGTCGAAACCATCAACAACTAATACTTTATGCACATTAGAAGAGGGGATTCCGGCATGCAAATCTCTGGTTAAGTTAGAAAAACCGTCTTCGTTTGCGGCCTTTACTTTAAAATAATAAACTGTATTTTTTGTTAATCCAGTTACAGTAATACTATTTGTTGGTGAAGAGATAGAGTCGGTAAAAGTTGTTCCATCAGAACTTATGTACGCAATGTATTCTTGAGCGCCAGAAACCGAATCACATTGTACGATCAGAGTTGAGTCATTACTATTTAGAATTCTAACGTGACTGGGCGAATCTGGTGGAGGTATGTAAGTTGTATCAAATTGTGCATGGGTTAGCTCTCTAATTGATTGCATTCTGTTGATGATTTGAGTGCCTGGGCAAGCTGTACCGCCTCCACTTTGACCATGGCCGGTTATATTATCGTTAACTCGTCCTATTCCACCATGATAGCTTTGTTCGAGAGGGGCAATTCCATATTTATCACAGAGAAAAGCAGATATACCGGCAAGTTTATTCAATCCAGGCTCACTTGGGATAGTGGTCACATAATTTCCGATGAAACAGATTCCGGACGTGTTACTATTTTGCCCTGAATTATGTGCTCCGAGAACATTTTCTTGGGTTGAACTTTTCCAGGCGCGTCCTCTGTACAAGACCCCATTTGGATCGACCAGCCAATTGTAACCAATATCAGACCAGCCATGACCATTCACATGATAATCCCAGTAAGCAAGAACAACAGCGGCATAATCACTAGATACCGTATTCCCTGCGCTATGGTGTACAATAAGGTGAGTCACATTGGTTAACTCTCTTGAAATTACATACTCATCCTGAGGACACCCCCATTCTTTCCTTGTAATAAATGCCGGTCTCTCAACTCCGCCAAGAGTGATGCTTGAATTAGATTGGCTAATACGTTTTTCAATATTGGATTGTGAAGTTTTACCAGGACTTATAAAGCTGAATGAAATCTCTTCGATATTTGAAGCATTATCTGTTTTGAACTGAATGAACTTATTCTTTTTATCAAAAAAGGATAAAGTAGCCAAATATCTTAACTCTTCGCTTCCAGAGTGTTGTTCTTCACTGACCAGCTGCCAGTCACTCCATTTCAGCTTGTCTTCAGAAGCACGAAGGTAAAATTCTATTTTACTACGATGATTATCTACTGTTGCGTTAAATCCGACGGCAATAAATGGTTCAGGATTGTCAAAGGGTATGTTGATAACAGATGATAGATATTGGGAGTTGGTAACCTGAGAGAGATGTTCTGTGAGAACGTACTTTACACTTTTGTAAGTCACTTCTTTTCCTATCAAAACACTCGAAAATAGCAAAGAAAGACCAATAGTACCGGTCAGTATTTTTTGTATGGCAGTAAAATATTTCATTTTCCCCTTACAATAATTTTAGTCACAGCTCTTATCTGAAAATAGACCATCGAGTTTTTTAACAACGATGAACTTTCTTTTACCTTCACCCTCAACTCTATCCTTTTCAATAATTTCACCTTCAAAGGTAATGAAGACTTTTTTACCACCATCGCTAACTATTTTCAGATATTCTGTTTCAAGCTTCAGGTAATCACCCTGTTGGACTACAGGATACCTTTTATTGTCTTCACAATCAGTAAAAAGAGCTGCATCTGCCAGATAAATAAAATAGCCTTTAAATAAATTATTATCTTCACTTTTTGAGGAGCTGCAAGAGCTTACTACAAGTATGGAGAGCAATAATATTACTTTTTTCATGATGGACCCAGCTACTTCAGTACAGTGATCTTTCTGGTGATCACATTACCGTAGGTTTCCATTGTAACTAAATACATGCCCGAGGCTGCACCTGAGGCGTTCCAGCGAGTGACATGTTTCCCGGCCTCAACCTGTCCTCTGAAGACAGACTCAACCAGCTCACCCTTCAAATTATAGATATTGATACTCACATCTGCCCGTTGAGGGACGGTGAATGGAATATTGGTCATTGGATTGAAGGGGTTGGGATAATTTGGCAACAATGAAAACTTGGTTGGCGTTGCGAGTGATTCTCCCTCCACAGCAAGATAATTTAGATTAGCTAGACGTAACTCATCTATATAATATGTTCCAGTGATCGGTTTTCCCTGGGTGTAAGTCAGTTGAATACTATCAAACCTAAGTGTGCCATCGAGGGCGCCATCACCTAGCCAGGACCCCGTTCCATCAATGTTCATGTCCCAGCTAACTAGGCGCCAACCGAACCAATCAACTGTGTACCAGGGACTGACCTCATGATTTGCCGCGGCTTCAACAGGATACTTATCATCTACGCAAAAACGAAACTTATGACCATTCCCATCGCCAAAGACATAGGCCTGCATTGTTCGACTCGAATTGAAAGTAGCATTACGAGGTGCTCCAGTACTTAGATATTCTCTGATGAGCCAAGAGCTGGCGTTTGTATCCCAGCCATAATCGAGACGCATGGATGTATTGCTGTTTTGGTTTGTGACCGTTACATCTGTGGCTACAGTCATCGCAGTTTCACCGGGAAGGCTACCAGTTGTGCTGCCACTTGTTCCAGGTTGCCACCAATTGGTCGCCAGGCTGTTTTCAAAATTATCAATTGAAGTGGTACTGTACTCATAATTTGCTGTTTCAAAAGTAAATACGCGACCACTACTTAGGGCGTTACCGAAAAGGTCCTTAATGCCAGGAAGTACGCGCACCCGGTAGGCTTCAGAACTCAGAAAAGTCTCAGTGGCATAAAGGATAAAAATGCTCTGGTCATTAACAACACGATGCTCCAAGTGTGATGCCGGAATGCTTGAATCTAGGATTCGTTCAAACCTAACCAGGTCTGGAGAAATGCTAGCAGGATTCAATTCTTCATCCCAAACAATATTGAAAATGGGTCTTAGATCAACCATGGTGGCTCCAATGGCAGGAAACGTCTTAACAATACTTGGAGCAGTAATATCAGCTGGACTCGTTTTAAATGTTATGGTCCAATCATCACCTCCAACCCCATTTGCATCACCATCTAAAGGGTGCCCATAGGAATCTACAGCAGTTCCTGCAATCGTAATAGTATAGTTAGTTAGATACTCTAGAGTATCTGTTGGTAAATATGCCATTCGTCTTTGATCTGGAGTAAAGTAGAAAGTACCCTCAAAATGTGGTGTTACCGAAAAGGCTGTCTCTACAGAGAGCTTATCCATACTTCTGGAGAAGTCAAAATAGGGCACATCCCAGGCGGGATACACACTGTCCCCATTTGCTGGATATGATGTTATTACATAAGGCGGTGTGTTAGAGTTTAATTTAATATCCAAGAAGGTCGCAAAATTATCTACCATATCGGTGATCTGCAATGTGTCAGAATAGTAACCTGGTGCAGAGACGACTATCTCATGAGCCTGGTCTGGTAGATCTTCAAAATAATAAAACCCATTGTTCAATTTGTCAGGATCTGAAGTGTATTTATTAAAAAGAGATTCAAAGGTGTCAGTTGTGTATGATTCGGTACCGACTTGAATCGTTGCGCCATTGATTGCCACCATGCTTTCAGAGTCACGAATGATCCCCGTCAGGATACCGGGATAGGGTCTTGCAATACCATGCAGGTCAAGAACCGACCAATAAATACTGTGCGCCACTAGCCGTGCGTATTCATAGTTCATTTGCAGGTTGTTTTGCCAGGGAACAGTGTGATGTCCTGATTCACTTAATTCACTCGGCATAACCGTATTTCGGTTTACCGAAAGATAGGGACCACTGGTAATACCGTAGAATACACAATCTCCACGAGCGCCCTGACCGCCTGCCTCAGGTATTCTCATGGTAGCAGACATAACATCTGTCATGATATAGCTCATAGCCTTTCCCCCATTTGGGGTCTTTTCAACACCAGGGCTGCTTTCACCATAAAGTAAGAGTACCGTTGAACTTGTTGACGAGGGCGCATTGCTATGAATAGAGTGAAACCAGGCAGCATCCAAATTGTTGGCCATTACCGAGCGATCATAAAGACCTACAAGCTCAGTATCATTCGTACGCGATGTCCAAACTGATCCGATGTCTGTCTTTGTTGACAATAGATTTTTTAAATGAAGAGCTATTTTTAGATTTGATTCGGCCTCAGAATACCCATTTACTCCCATGTTAGCAGTTTTGCTATGACCTGGATCGATAAAAAGACTCCAATTGGATAAACCGGTTACCTGTGCATTTGCAGCGATGGCAAAAAGAAGAAGGAGAATATAGTTTTTCACTTCTAGTTCTCCTCGACCTGGATGACCCAGATACGACCATCATGCTCATTATCATAAGCCAGCCATTTTCCGTCAGGTGACCAGGTGGGATGCATTTCATAAATATCCGGAGTGGCTGTCAATTTAGAGACTGTTCCATTGGAAGCCCGATATATTAGAATGTCTGAACCTGTAAAAACATGACCATCATCCTCAGTTATCATAGAGGCGATCCACTTGCCATCAGGAGACCAAGTAGGTGCTGTGCCACGCCCTAATTGCTGGCGATTAGATCCGTCCATGTCTGCTATCCAAAGATATTCACCAACAGTAGAGTATACAAAGTGAGTCCCTAAGGGCGAAAGCGCCAGATGGAGAACGCGTTGGCCTGGAGCTGAAACCAATTGGTCTGTGCCAGTATCAAAATCTCTTTTATATATTCCCAGGTTGTGAAGAAAAAGGAGACTACCGGCTTCAACATCATCTACTTGCTTACCCAAAGAGTAAGTTTGAAAGGACTTTTGGGATTTTAAGTGAATACTTGCCCCTGAACGTGACCAAATAGGTAAACCGGTCATTAGGGATTGTTTTTGAGAGAGCGCTTCACTTGAGCCGTCAAGCGCAAACACTTTGATCTGACTCAGTTTGATGTGGTCTTCATATGTGGCGGTCCGGGCAGTAATATGAGCTCCATCAGGTGACCAGGAGAAACCATATCCTGCACCCAATTCAGCAGTTAATTGACTCATTTCACCTGAAGGAAAGTTAATCAGGTAAATCCCGCTGTACTTTACCCCAGCAACGGCCAACTGTGATCCAAGGGGTGACCACTTGGGTGATATATATATCTGACCTGACTTTGAGAGGGCAATCGGTTCTCCAACTTGGGTGATTTCCCCAGCCCAAAGAACTCCCGTTAGGAGCAATAAAAGTAGTGTAGTATTCCTCATCTGTTGAAACATTGTTATCTCCGTAAAAATTGACTCAACCAATGAGTCACAGTTTGTAAAAATTCTGTCCAAACTTAGTTGGGGAAGGACATGCCTCAAAGGCTAAAAGCCTCTGGAGAAATTTATGTGATCTAGCTTAAAGTGATCACGTGAGTGGTGAGGGTGACGGTTTACTTACTGAAAAAAGCGTCGCCCTTGAGGTAGTAAGCTGGCGGCAAGGGTGATCTTAATGATAGCTCCGGGAAGAAAAGGGTAAACACCTAGCTGAAAAACCTGATCCCAGCCAACGAAACGCACAAGACCAATACTTCCGAAAAGAAAGATCACTAGTGTTCCAAGTGTCATGGATAAAGTAGCAGTCATAAATTTCCTGTCCAATCCAAACTCACTAAGGTAGCCAACTAAATAGGCAGCAGCGATGAATCCAATCAAGTATCCCGCAGTAGGTCCCGCGAAGGCAGTTAGACCCGTAGCTCCACCAGCAAAAACAGGTAACCCAACGGCTCCCAAACTCAGATAACTGATGACTGTGATGGCGCCTCGATTTGCTCCTAATAGAGCTGCAATGAACAACACGCCAAATGTTTGGCCTGTTATGGGCACTGGTTGTAAGGGTATTTCAATTTGTGCGCAGAGAGTGATTAGGAATGTACCTAATCCAATAAGTATAGCATCTTGACGAATTCCTTCGCCAGGTAGAATACTGTCTGCTGTTGTTAAGGGCTGCTTATTCAATAACTGCATTGAATTATCTCCAAAATCGTATGGTTGTTTGAATTACGTAATTGTCAGGCTAGCTGGTTAATGACCTCATCATCACTATGAGGGAAACGACCTTCGTTTGTTTTTGAAAAGACGAGCTCGTCATTCTTCCAGATATTATAGGCACCACCGCCGGAGGGCAGGATGGTTAGTGTTTCAACATCGTTACCGAATCTATCTAATATTCCTACAACCAAACTGGTTGCTCTTGGTAGGTAGTTTCAGGTTACACAATATTCAAGTTTGATATCCATAGGTAAATTCCTTCCGATAATAAAGTAAATTGGAAACTGCTATTGGCAACCATTGAAAAAATGAATTAAACTGAGAGGTGAAGATCCCACCTAAATATAATGCTGACTATCCGCTGATTTTGTTTGATGGGGTATGTAATTTATGTAACTGGAGTGTACAGCAGGTGATTCGTCGTGATTCCAGCAAACGTTTCCGCTTTGCCAGTCTACAGTCCAATATCGGGCAGGATATTCTTAGTAGAGATGAAGGCAAGTTGCAGGGCGTTGATTCTATTATCCTCTTCTACCAAGATACTCTCCTGGTGAAAAGCGAAGCCATCTTACAGATTTTTAAACTACTTGGTGGTCCGGGCTATTTTCTTTATGGCTTAAAGATAATACCAAAGCCCTTCCGTGACACTCTCTATGATTGGATTGCCAGGAATCGATACCGCTGGTTTGGAAAACAGGATGTCTGTATGATTCCAACTCCTGAGTTGGAGGATCGGTTTTTAGCTTAGTCAGCCCTAGCGCTTTGTCTTAGTTCAGCTTTTTGGATATTGCTGGCGATAAACTGAACTGCAATGAGAGAGATAAGACTCATGACCGCACCGGCAACAAAGGGAATTCGATAGTCTACCACCCAAGCCAAGCCACCCATTACCGGGATAACAACAGCAGCAATATGATTGATAGTAAAGCCCACTGCCATGGTCGGTGCCATATGGTCATCATCTCCAATCTTTTGGAAAAAGGTTCTAATACCTATTGAGAAGTTAAAAAAGATATGGTCTAGAATATAGAGGACGGCCATAACAGCCTTGGTTTCTACTGTAGCATAGGCAATAAAGACAAAGATCAAACTCAGGTATTCTATGGATAATACCTTCTGCTCCCCAAACCGTATAATGGCTTTTCCAATCAGAGGACTTAAAAAGTAGCTGACTGCATTGTTGAGCATAAAGAGCATGGTGATCTCTTTTACACTAAATTGAAATTTCTCTACCAGGAGAAAAACAGCAAAAGCCACAAAGATCTGGCGCCGGGCGCCTGCCATAAAGGTGAGGAAATAGTAGAGGCTATAACGCTTTCTTAGGATCATTTTCTTTTGCTGGGGCACCAGATCCTGGCGAGTTGGATTCTGGAACATACCCCATAGACCGGCAATGACGATCAATCCTCCCAGAATACCAAACATCAATTCATAACTCAGGACGGAACTTGCCCCCAGAAGTACAAAGCCAATTATAATTGCAGAAGCTGAAGAATAGCTACGTAATTTTCCCATAACCCAGGGTGAGGTGTTTTTCGCAAAGTATTGCAGAGTTAAGGACTGGTTGGTTGTTTCAAAATAATGGAAGCCGAAACTCATGAGTAGTGTAGTGAAGATCAGTCCGGTAAATGAAGGAAAGACTCCAGTAAAACTGATGCCAAGGCCCAGGACAGCAACTGACAAGGCGGAAAGTCGGTGCTCCTTGAGAAAGAGGGTTACATAGACTACCAGTAGTGCCAAAAATCCAGGGATTTCTCTCACGGATTGGATTACTCCAATATGGTTACCACCTAAACCCACCACATCAACAGCAAAATTATTGAAAAGGGTTCGCCAAACCTGAAAGCCCATGGTTGTCACAATAGACATGACAGCCAGGAAAATGAACATGCGATCTTTTTTTAAGTGCTGCATTAGATTTTATGTGCCGATATTATTGTGCTTAGGATGGTGTTGAAACGACCAGCTCGCCCTGAGAACAAGATTGAGTTTGACCTGAAGCTACGACAATTTCCCCACGTCGAATAACCGTCTCAGGAAATATCGCAGGAAGTCCAGCATAGGCATTCCAGTCAAGGATGGTATCAAGATTAAGTTCCCAGTCCTGCATAGAAGCTTTTGGGTCAATAATCAGCAAATCTGCATGAGCACCTACGGAAAGAGATCCCTTGATTGCATCTAGATCGAATATTTTTGCAGCATTACGACTGCTTAATTGGGTCAATAGACTCAGGTCTATATTGCGCTTAATAAATTGTGCAAGCAGACCAGGAAAGAGGGTCTCTACGCCGCCCATCCCGTTTGGAATATCCTGAAATGGAATATCTGCAGTTTTATCTGCCAGGCAAAACGGACAATGATCTGACCCAATAGTATGAATTTGTCCATTTTGGATACCCTGCCACAATGCGTCTTGATCATTTTGTTTTCTCAGAGGTGGACTAGCCACAAACATGGTTCCATCATCCTGTTCATATACGTCCTCTGTGAGCATGAGGTAGTGAGGGCAGGTCTCTACCTTCAAAAGGGGAAACTCAGCTGCTACGGCCAAGCCCTGGGCCGTATTCAAGTGAACAATGTAGATAGTGCAGTTTGTGCGCGTTGAAATTTCACCCAATGTCTGAATAGCAACTGCTTCTGCCTCTGCAGGCCGAGCATAAGCATGATATTTCGGATGAGTTTCGCTTCGGTCAGAAAATGGCTCTGAGGCAGCCATAATCGTTTCATTGTCCTCTGAATGAACCATGAGGATTCCATCATTTTCACCGATGATCTTTGCCACAGCTTCGATCTGCCCATAAGAGAGCATCATACCTGCTTCTTCGTATGTGGTAAAAACTTTAAAGCTGTTATATCCTTTTTTAATCAAGAGAGGTATCTCATCCAGGATTTCTGGCTCGAATCGAGTGATATTGATATGCAAACCAACATCGCAGAGTGATTCTGCTGCCAGTTTCTGACGGGTTTCCAGACTTTCACATAATGTTTGCCCAGGCCCTAGAACAGTGAAGTCAAGAATAGTGGTAACACCACCATGCAGCGCAGACCGACTTCCAGTCGCAAAAGTATCTGCAGAGCTCCCATCTTTGATGGGGATACCCATATGCGTATGTGGGTCTATCACACCTGGAAAAATCAATTTCCCTGAAGCATCTATGATAGTGGTGTCTGGTGAGACGGTCAGATTTTGTCCCAGCTCTTGAATCGTTTCACCCCTGATGAGGATATCTTCATTTATCTGTTTGTCAGCATGGATGAGCAGACCGTTCTTAATCAACAAGTTGTTCAAATTTGGACGCCACGATAGGTTGCAATCATTTCAGAGAGGATGCTAATGGCGATTTCGGGAACCGTTTGTGCATCAATATTCAATCCCACTGGGGCATGAACCTTCGCAACAGACTTGGGGTCGACACCTTCCGCTAAAAGACTATCAGACAATATCTTCCACTTTCTTGAGCTACTTACTAAACCGACATATCCTGGTTGCGATTTTAAAATACCTGTTAACAGTTCGTGATCATGTCTGTGTTCACGACTGGCAATGAGTACAAAATCACTTGAATTAATGGGTGGAATGTCTTCCCATTTTATTGGGAACTGTGTTGAGGCTAGTTGTGCATAGGGAAATCGATCAGGTGTGAGTAGTTGTGTGCGATCATCATAGACAATAACACTTAAGTTATTGAATTGGGCAATATCCGCCACTGCTTGTCCCACATGGCCGGCCCCGAAAATATGAATTTTTGGTGGGCTAAATGGTTGCCACATCAAAAAGTAGTGATCACCTGAGGTAAACGACTGGCTCTTTTGATTCTCAAATATATTTTGCAGCTTAGTTTGAACTTCATTATCAGAGTTATGTATTTCTTTTCGCTGGGAGATGAGCTGTCGATTTACCAAATAGTTTTGGGCAGAATCGACAGAAAGCATTACCATGGTATTTTGGCTCGGTGACATTTGGTTTATCATACTTAAGTAGAAATCCTGAAGGGATTTGCTGAAAGGTTCCACTAAAACTTTTAGAGTCCCACCGCAGAGACCAATATCGGCTTGCACATCTGTACCAGTCATGTCAAAATTAAGAAGTTGAGTTTTGGATTGACCCATTAATGCTCTGGCTGCTGCTGTTACCTTGAGCTCCATGGAACCCCCACCAATGGTTCCCAGAATACTGCCATCGGTTAAAACCAGCATAAGAGGATAGTCTTTCCGCGGAACAGATCCATTCCACTCTATTACAGAACAGAGCACTGCCTGCTGACCCTCAGCTCTATCAAACCATTGTTTAAGAAGGGGCTTGATCATTTTCCAACCTGATTCATGTGTACAAAAATGGCCTCTAGAACACCACAGGCCACTGCACGTGCTTTTTCGGAAATCTGCAGATATTTTATAGTACCACCACGGGGATCCACATCACCAATTTTCATGCCTGTGCTTACATCCACTTTGGGTGAGATCAATCCTCTGATCATCCCCTGAAGAGGAGATCGGATTGGTTGACCATTGTCCATGGTTCCCAGAATCTGCTGTTTGGGCACGATATCGCCAAAATTCACATTCCAGTTAATGCGACCGGATTCCGGAGCACGTATGATCCGTCGTGAAGTTTCTCCGCCAACAACGCCGGGAATACCTGTGTCGCGCATTGATTCACCACTATAAATAATTCTTGCCAATTCATGTCCACGCATGGTTTCAATGATTTGATGACAATGCTGATCGGTATTGAATCCCGGACCCAATCCGATAACGAGTTGTGCCCAGGTACGGTAATCTTGTTCATAATATTTGAGGATGCGTGCATCGATCAATATGGTGGGCTTAAGTTTCCATATCGCCTCAGGATTGTCAGTAAATACGGGAATGTATGACCAGGGTTTATTAACAGGCAATACATAATCTGCGGTATATTTGCCAGTAATACCCTCAACCTCACTTGAACCTTCAAGTATAGCATCACTAAAGGTAACGGGTCTTCGGATAGCTAGAGGAGGCGAAATTTCACTGAGAAAAACTGAAAGTCCAACGCGGTGTAACAGATGTGCCACAGCACTCCCAAGCTCACCAGCCCCTCTAACCCATACAACTGTATCATTAAACATGTTTTGACTCCAGGTATCGATCCATATCAAGGGTAACACCCTCGTCTTTGACATTAACCGTCAATGTTTCTTTAGGAAAAGCCTTAATAATCTGACGACCGCCTGAGTCGCCGGTAATATTGATAAACTTAGGGGCTAATTCTCTCGAGAAGAAGGTTGGATGTCCAGGTAGTTTATTGAATTGGGGTGCAAGGATCAATGGTTTCTCATCATATAGTTTCTGAATTAACAAATCAACTGTTTGATGCTGAATAAAGGGTTTGTCTCCAGGGCAAAACCCCCAGTAATCGTAGGTTGCACCAGCCGCCTTTACACCAGTAATTACGGAGCTTGCTAAGCCGGTTTCATACTGAGAATTATGAGCAAAGATCAACTGATCTCCATAGCGGTCTTCCAAAACTTTCCGGATTTGGTCATCTTGATATCCCAGCACGACATAAACATCCAGATTAAAGTCTGTAAATGTGCTCACCGTGTGTTCAATACAGGATTTATTTTCCACGATTTCTAAAAGTTTGTTTGGTGGGAATCTGGATGAGAGTCCAGCTGCAGTTACAATCATGGCAAGTTCTAACATTAGGTTACTTGCTCCAGTTGATTTGCTTTCAAGCTACCATAAAAGACAGAGGCCTTACTCACACGCGAGATCGCCTGGGCTAGTTTTAAAGCCACTTCGGGATGAAGATCTGCTTTATTTACAAAATAACACACTTTGGAGGTAGCGGGCACCTTTTGCATATAGCCGTATTGGCTAGTTAAAACTTTGGCGATGAATGAGGGGTCTAAGATGAAATTGGCATTTACATCCCATATTTCTCGGAACAATTCGGGTCGATGTACCAATTTAGCATCTACCTTAGCCCCAACGGCATCTGCGCCAACAACTATGATAGTATGTGTTGCATAATGGGGAATTACCGGGTCGTATGGCTGGTGTGCTTTGATCGGTCTTTTTCTGGCACCATCACATTCAAAGATGGTGACGTCTGATGCCTCATACAATTGTTCTAATTGCTCAGCTTCCAGCCCTGAGAGTTTTTCCTCATGGATATAATCACCCATTACATAAAGGGGGTTCTGCTTGAGTAAAGCCTCCCTGTTTTCTTCTTGTTCAAATTCGGCATAAAGGTGCACAAGGTGGTCAGCAGACGTACCGGATTTAGTTAATGAGGATAAAATGACTGATGAGTGTGTTTGAGCAAGCTCATCTCCCAAGCGGTATAATAAGGCAGTTTTTCCTCCACCGCCCAGTATTCCGACACAAGACTTGTAGGCATCAACAGGTGATTTGAATAATAGTTTAGAGAAATTCATCAATGAATATAAACAGAATATGCTAAGCGAGGATTCAAATCCTCACCTAAATATGGACTACTATCTTCCCCGTGCTTTGCCGTGATTCCATGAGCGCATGGGCTTGTGGAATTTCATTAAATTTATATTCATGTCCAACAACTGGCCTTAACTCATGTTCAAGAATATACTGACTCAGGTCTCGCCAGATATTGTTCATCTTTTCTGTGTTTTTCATCAAATATCCTAGATGACTCGCCCCTACAACGTGTGAAGCAGTAGCCATGTCATTGATCTTTACTCTGCGAATATCCCTCCAAGTTTTCCACCACGAAAGGGGATTAAGTTTATTCAGGTTCAGACTAGCGAAACCAATGACAACCAGCCTGCCGAATGGGTTAAGCAGAGCAAGGCTTTTGCGAAATACCTCGCCACCTACCACTTCCAGGACTACATCTACACCTTTCCCAGAAGTTGTTTTCTTGATAAAATCACTAAAGTCATCTTTGGAATAGTTAATGGCGTGGTCAGCACCCAGAGAACGAATAAGTTCTAATTTGCTGTCCTTGCTGGCAGTTCCAAAGACTTCACAACCCTGAGCCTTGGCAATCTGAATAGCTGCCGTTCCCACACCACCAGCGGCGGCTTGAATCAGTACTCGATCAGACGAGCGTAAACGGCAAACTTCCATTAACGCCACCCAGGCGGTCATAAACTGGATTGCAAAGGCAGCATTTTCTGCTGGGCTGAATTGTTCAAAAGCGGGCAAAATTTGTGTAGCAGGTACTACTATTTGTTCAGCATAGCAGCCGTATTGGCCGACGACAATAACCGATGCGCCGGTTTTAAGACCAGATACATCACTACCTACGGCTTCAATGGTACCAAAGGCTTCCATGCCTGGGATGTAAGGTCGTTTTGGAGCCCACCCGTATAGGCCCTTGCGGCTTTGAATCTCTGCATAATTCAAACCGATACTCTGGATCTTTACACGAACCTCTCCAGGCTTTACATCTGGCTGTTCTACTTCAGAGATCTTGAGTACTCCAGAATCGCCCACTTTATTTAAAACATATGCTCTCATTCATATTTCCTTCAAAACGACATGAACCATCAAATATCGAGATTACGGGTCAGTTTTATTGATGTTGTGACAAAAGTCACAACCGTGGTTTTTACCTCTAATAATAGATCACTTTGTACTTGTTGACCCATATTGCGCCGTCTATAATAGCGCGCCAAAAAACAATAACCCTATGAAAAAATCTAACTTACATAAAATTATTCAAAAACTTACTCCACATAAAGGACAGATGAAAAACAAACACATAATTGCTTACATACTGATGCTGGTCATATTCGGCACATTTCAATTTCAGCGTGAAGCGAGTCATACAACTGAGATAAATAATATTCTAAGCCATGAGATGAAGGTTAAAGATTCTTTAGCCACGTATATTGAGGAAATGGCAACAGCCCTTGATCTTTTCACTGAAGGACACCCCTTGGTATTTACGGCATACAATGCCCTGGTAGGACAGACAGATGACACGCCTAACATCACTGCCAGTAACAAACAGATCTTCCCTGGCGTTCTGGCCTTAAGTAGAGAACTAATTACACGTTATGGATATGGTGGAAATATTCAATATGGTGATAAAGTCTGGGTCGTAGTACCCATGCAGGTTGAAGATACTATGAATAAACGTTGGCGTGGACGTGGTGATGTCTACATGCTTAATTATGATGAAGCCAGGCAGTTTGGCCGTCGATCAGGTATTCTATATCATGAGGGCAACGAAGTAGAGTTTGCCAGCGCAATTGATAATGATGACAATCTCCTTGGTGTCATGAATTAGATCTTAGTAGATAAAGATTGTAAAAGGCTCCTTTTAGGGGTCTTTTTTATTTGCAGCAGACTAACGCAGCGGTAAACAAATCTATGGAATCTTATATTCAATACCTTTGAATGCCATTAACCCTGGCCTATATTTGCTTCGAAATGAATTGGCAAAGCACATATTATTTTTTTATGAGATCAGGGTGATGGTTTAAGTCGTGTTATTTGGACTCAATCACCCTCGTCAATTGGCGGGGGTTTTTTTATTCTATAAACACAGTGGTGTTTATAGAATAACCGCGGCATAGCTCATAGAGCGACGCCGGGTAAGGGGTGCTTAGTTGGCAGTAAATATGGTACTAGAGATAAAGTAGGTTGAATGAGATGAAACAAACAATTGGCATTATCGGGTTTGGAAGATTTGGCACGCTGCTGGCGAAATTATTGGCAAAGGATTTCAATCTCATTATTTATGATGAAAAAGATTTAGCTAAAGAAGTAAACTCAAGTGCTTATCAATGGGCTGATCTTGTTTCAGTTATGGAGCAGGAAACGGTTTTTCTGGCGATTCCAATTAGCCACACACGTGAGCTCCTAAAGCAGATCGCCCCTCTCGCCAAAGAAGGACAACTTCTCATCGATGTGGCTTCTGTCAAGACTAAGATACGCGATTGGATGATGGATGAATTGTCTGAATCGATACAAATTCTTAACACACATCCCATGTTCGGACCGGATTCCTATGAAAAGGACAGTGATCTCCGCATGGTGTATTGTCCTACCAGGCTTAGCGAGAAGAATGAAAATAAATGGCGAGAGATCTTCGAATCCTGGGGTTGTCGCATTATCTATCTCACCGTTGAGGATCATGATCTTCAAGCAGCCCGCTCTCAGGGTGTCACTCACTTTATGGGTCGCGTGATGAAGGGGATGGATATCAAACCTACACAGGTTGATACTCATGGATTTCGTCAAGTACGTCATGTGGTGGAACAAACTTGTCAAGATACAGATGAATTGTTTCACGATCTTCAATACTACAATCCCTATACCGCTGATATGCTCACAGATTTCTCCCGCTCGGTTCATAAAGTTAAAGCTCAGGTTTTTAATCCGGAATCATTACCTGACAATATCGGATATCAGGGTATTCCCGGTAGTTTTTCAGAAGAAGCGGCTCTCACCTATATCAAAGAAGACGGTTTGGGTAAAATCGAGACGATTCCTTGTCTGAGCAGTAAAGGTGTAATGGAAGCATTGGCCACATTCAAAATTGATCGCGGTGTCATTGCCATGGAGAATGCCCGAGGTGGTGTGGTTCACGAAAGTATTCATGCTCTTGCAAAAGCACGCTGTAACGTTCGCTCCATGTTTCATATTTTGGTCAATCAGTGCCTCATCACAAAACCAGGCTTAAAAATTGAAGATATATCTGAAGTTAGATCTCACCCTCAGGCTCTTAAACAATGTTCCAGATTCTTAAGAGAAAATTTTGAAAGCATTCCCCAGGTAGAAGCTGAGGATACAGCTGAGGCTGCCCGTAAACTTCATGCTGGTGAATATTCCGATACAACAGCCGTCATTGCACCTGCCAGGGCAGCTGAAATCTATGGTCTTGAGTTAGCTCAATTTGGTATTCAAGACCTGAAAGACAACAAGACATTGTTTCTGGTGGTAGAGCGAACAGGAACACCGTTTTAGGTTGCAATCTTACCATGAACACAAAACCTTATAAGCTGATGAAAAAGGATATTCAAAAATGCTTGTTATAATGAAATTAAACGCCTCTCAAGAGGCTATCGATAGAGTTCAAGAAGAAATTGAAAAATTAAATTACGCAACTCATTTGATTGAGGGTGCCACCCGTACAGTTATCGGTGTCTTAGGCGTGAAACCTTTGAGCGGGAGACAACATCTCCAATCTCTACCAGAAGTTGCAGATGTTCTCGAGATAAGTTCACCTTACAAATTGGCTTCACGTGAATGGAAGCCCAATGACACCATTGTTACCGTTGGCGCAGCAAAAATAGGTGGAAATAACGTATCCATTATGGCTGGTCCCTGCTCAATAGAATCTTATGAACAGATCAAAACAGTTGGGGAAGCAGTCAAAGCTTCAGGAGCACATTTACTACGAGGTGGAGCATTCAAACCGCGAACCTCACCCTATGCATTTCAGGGCTTAGGTGTTGAAGGTCTCAAAATGATCCATCAGGTTGGAAAAGAAGTTGATTTACCAACTGTGGTCGAAGTAATAGATACGGATGTATTAGAAGTCACCGCTAAGTATAGTGATATGCTTCAGATTGGTACCCGCAATATGCAGAATTTCACGCTGCTAAAAGAAGCAGCTCGCACAAAAATGCCCATCTTGTTAAAACGGGGCATGTCCGCTACTGTGAAAGAAACTATTTTAGCTGCTGAATACATCCTCAATGAAGGCAATGATCAAGTTGTGCTCTGTGAGCGCGGTATTCGTACCTTTGTGGATCACACCCGCAATACCTTGGATGTGAGCGCTATTCCAGCTTTTCAGCGTCTCTCTCATCTCCCTGTGATCGTAGATCCAAGTCATGCAGCCGGAAAACGACATAAAGTGCTTCCACTGGCATTAGCTGGAGTTGCAGCAGGAGCTCAAGGTATCATGGTAGAAGTCCACCCCAATCCTGAAGTTGCCTTAAGTGATGGACCACAACAGTTAGTACCTGAAGATTTTAAAGATCTGGTTGATCGTGTACGCATCGTCGCAAAAGCAGTTGGTAAAGAGCTGAACTGACAAATAAAAGGGTAGCCAAATGGCAATACAGGGAGAGATCACATTACCTGGCGATAAATCCATAAGTCATCGTACCCTCATGTTTACTGCTTTGGGAGACGACTTAAGTAGGATTGAAAACCTGAATCCCGGTGCTGATGTGAGAACTACAAAAGAAGCCTTGATCAATTGTGGTATACAGATTGAAGAAAAGCAGGATGTGATTTTTGTTAGGGGTGGAGGCATAAGGCCCTTTCGTCAACCTGAACATGCCCTTAATTGCGGAAATTCAGGGACAACAGCCAGACTAATGATGGGTCTCTTAGCTGCGCATCCAATTCATGTACAGTTTACAGGAGATCATTCTCTGAGCAAGCGACCCATGGATAGAGTTTTTAGACCTTTACAGCAAATGGGGGCCAATGTCTCAGCTAAAGATCGTAAATTTCTGCCGGTGATGTTGAGTGGACGTGATTTGTGGGCCCTGGACTATGATCTGCCCTACGCCAGCGCTCAGGTTAAGTCAGCCATTCTTTTGGCTGGATTACATGCACGTGGTAAAACCTCAGTAAAATCCCCTGCCCATAGTCGAGACCATACTGAACAAATGCTAAAAGCCATGGGCGCTAAAATAGCCGTAGAGGGAAAAACGGTCACCGTTGAACCTTTGACAAAACCTTTGAAGTCGATGGACTTTACTGTCCCAGGTGATTTTTCAGCAGCAGCATTTTTTATCGCAGCGGCCTTGCTGGTTCCAGAGTCAGATCTGATCATTCGTAAGGTTGGGGTGAATCCAACTCGAACAGCCCTGTTGAAAACAGTTCAGGAGATGGGTGGTAAAATAGATATTGCCAACCAGGAGTCCCATTATGGTGAAGATACTGCTGATCTTAGAATACGATCGTCAGAATTGAAGGGGATAACTATCCAACCTGAAGAAGTTCCAAATCTTATAGATGAATTGCCGCTTATCGCCCTGCTGGCCAGTCAAGCAGATGGAGAAACGGTGGTAAGGGGAGCTGAGGAGTTGCGGGTGAAAGAGTCCGACAGAATTAATTCCATCGTGAGTAATATGAGTGCCTGGGGTGCCAAGATCTTTGAGCGACCTGATGGCTTCAGTATAGAGGGCCCCACTGTTCTTTCAGGAGGTGACGCAAAATCTTTTGATGATCATCGGATTGCCATGACCATGGTTGTTGCCGGGCTCATAAGTAAAACACCTGTAAAATTGGATAATCCTGCTTGTATGGATATCTCCCATCCAGGTTTCGTGCAAGAGCTAATTGCTCTGTGCAACTAGAACGTTTTATCCTTGCAAAGGTTTAAAACCTTCGCAAGGTTTTAAAAGGAGAATATTGTGAAATTTGCAGTCATTGGTGATCCTACAAGGCAGAGCAAAAGCGATTTTATGCACGAATGGATCTACGAACAATTGGGTTTAGAGGGGGAATATAAGAAAATCAAAGTCGCTGCTGATGGGTTGGAGCGTTGGGTGGGTTTACCCTCTGCCAAGAAATTGGATGGATTCAATGTGACTATCCCCCACAAATCAACTATCATCCCGTTCTTAGATGAGGTCAACGACCGTACGGCTCCTATTGGTGCGGTCAACTGTGTACGCCGTGATGGTGATAAACTGACAGGCTACAATACAGACTGGTATGGCTTTGTTAAATCTCTGGAAGCAGCTAATGTGGACATTACCGGGAAAAAGGTTGTCGTACTTGGAAGTGGTGGAGCAGCCAGAGCAATTACTTTTGGATTGGCCCGAGCAGGAGCTGGTCAAACGACTGTCATTGGCCGCGACCCGGAAAAAGCGCAGCAACTGATCAAAGACATGCAGGGTTCAAGCGAAGGAATGAAACTGGCTGGTTGTGCATGGGATGAAACTGCCGTGGAACCCATTGAAGATGCCTATTGTTTGGTAAATTGTACTCCCATTGGAATGAAACCAAAGCAGAATGAGAGTCCATTGGATGGTGACCTTCTAGAGTCAATTGATGTGGTTGTAGATACCATTTTTAACCCATTAAATACCAGGCTGCTCTCAGAAGCAATTTTCTCAGATTGTCAAACAGTTTCAGGACTTGATATGTACCTATACCAAGCTATGGCTTCTGTGGATATCTGGTTTGGTCCTCAGGATTGGAGCCGGATAAAAATGAATGAAATGCGAGAAGCCGTCCATAATAAGATCACCGGCTTTAAACGTAAATTTGAATAATGATTAAACCTTTTTATAGTCTTTGCGAGGACACTGAGCTTGTCAACCTGAGGTCGTCGAAGGACGAAATGGACGAAGCAATCTTGGGTTTGAGATCGCCGCGCTCATTATATTCGCTCGCGAAGACCTAAGTTGAGGCACGAGGTGTAAGGGATAATGTATGCTACAAAAACTTAAATTTTTAACGGCAGGGGAATCACACGGCAAAGGACTTTCTGGAATTCTGGAAGGTTTTCCAGCCGGAGTTCCTCTCTCAGAAGAGGTGATCGATCAGGACCTATTCCGCCGGCAACAAGGTCACGGACGTGGTGGACGAATGAAGATCGAGACAGATCATGCTGAGATAACAAGCGGTCTGCGCCATGGAAAAACTTTAGGCTCTCCTATCGCTCTTTGGATAGAGAATAGTGATTGGAAAAACTGGAAAGACGATAGGATGTCGCACACAAATCCAAACGTGCCAGTTCCAGAGGTAACCTTACCTCGTCCTGGTCATGCGGATCTTGCTGGCGTACAAAAGTTTGGATTTACGGATATCCGTAATGTTTTGGAACGCTCATCGGCCCGTGAAACAGCTATGAGAGTGGCTTTGGGAGCTATTTGTCGCATCTTTCTTAAAGAATTAGGAATCGAAATTGCCAGTCATGTCACCCAGATCGGTCCTGAAAAGGCTTCTTCAGAGATAAGCTCAAACCTTTCCACATTGAATAAGCAAGCAGATGAATCTCCAGTTCGTTGTCTGGACAAGACCGCCGAACAAAAGATGATTTCACACATTGATGCCCTACGAAAAGAAGGAGATTCCATCGGCGGTGTATTTGAAGTTCTCGCTACGGGTGTCCCAGCAGGTATAGGATCTTACACACATTGGGATCGTAAATTAAGTACGCGGATCTCGGCTGCCATGATGTCCATTAATGCCATGAAATCAGTAAGCATTGGTGATGGTCTTGATGTTGCTGAAACTCGAGGTTCGCAAGTTCATGATGAGATTATTAAAGATGGTGATACCATTCGAAGAGCGACCAATCATGCCGGTGGTATTGAGGGCGGTATGTCCAACGGCGAAATGATTCAGGTCCAGGTGAGTATGAAACCAATTCCTACCCTGGCTCGACCTTTGCGCTCTGTTGACATTAAGACGGGTGAACCTGGTACTGCTCATAAGGAAAGAACTGATGCCTGTGCCGTTCCCGCCGCTTCTACAATTGGAGAAGCCATGCTAGCTCTGGTATTGACAGATGCAATTTTAGAAAAATTTGGGGGCGATTCCCTGGAACAGGTAAAAGCACATATTGCAGCTACGGGAGTGACACTTTAAACCGGTGGCTGAGCCTGCCGAAGCCTAAGGGTCGAAGGACGAAGTGCGAGAGTCGAAGGGTCTAAACATGAACAGTAAAAAGATTTATTTAATTGGATTGATGGGTGCTGGAAAAAGCACTATTGGTAAACTGCTTGCCAAAAGTTTAAGCTGGCAGTTTTTGGATTTAGATCATGAAATCGAATCTTTGGCTGAAAAAACCATTCCTACGATTTTTAAGGAAGAATGCGAAAGCGGGTTTCGCGACTATGAGACTCAAGCCCTGAAAAACACAGCTGAACTACAGAGAGCCGTTATTGCCTGTGGTGGGGGTGTGGTCACTAGAGCTGAAAATGTAGATTTTCTAAAAAATGAAACTACCGTTTGGTTGGAAATATCAGCCGAAGAAGCGGCAACCCGGCTAGAGTATTCTGAAGATCGACCTTTGCTGAGTGAATGTAAAGATACCCTGCATGAATTGAATGAAATACTAGCTGCGCGGCAAGAGGCTTACACTGAAACGGCGAAACTTCGCATTTCCAGTGGCGAATATCCTCCTGAAATAATTACCTGTAATATTGTAAAAGAATTAGAGAAGATGAATGACTGACACGATCAAAGTCCACATATCACATCAAATTGGACAATATGATATTCTGGTCGGGTCTGGACTCTTGGCAAAGCTTGCTGATCAATTAAAAGCAATTGATGCATCCGGCCCTATTGGAATTATCACCAATAATAAAGTTAATGATCTCTATGGAACGGGCGTTAGGAACAGTCTTCAGGCTGCCGGTTTTGTAACCCGAACCATTCTCATTCCTGATGGCGAGGAGTATAAGACGCTGGCTACTACGGAGCAGGTCATGTCAGCTCTGATTGCCCAGGGAATGGAACGTAGTGGAACCATTGTCACGCTTGGTGGAGGAGTAACCACAGATCTGGGCGGATTCGTCGCCAGTATTTTATACCGAGGGGTCAAGCTGGTTCATTTACCAACAACTCTACTTGCCATGGTCGATGCCTCTGTAGGTGGCAAGACGGGAGTAAACCATAGTAGCGGAAAAAATCTGATTGGGGCATTTTACCAACCAGATCTGGTTCTTATGGATATCGATACCCTAACAAGTCTTGACCAACGTGACCGTATTTCTGGATATGCGGAGATGTTCAAAACGGGAGCCATCCGTGATATCGCGTATCTGAAATTCATTTCAGAAAATATGGATGAGCTAATAACCGGCAAGCCGGGCAAAAAACTAGTTAAAGGTATTTCTCGTAGTTGCGCCTTGAAGGCGCAAGTTGTTGAAGCCGATGAAAAAGAATCAGATTTGCGACGTATCCTGAATTTTGGCCACACGCTTGGACATGCTTTTGAGACCACACTGGGTTATGGAAAAATTCGCCATGGTGAAGCTGTTATTCTGGGCATGTATGGGGCGGGGTGGTTGTCAAATCAAGTGGGAGAACTTTCAGAGGAAGCCTGGGGACAATTCTCAGACATGTTGCTTAGGATTCCAGTTAGGTTCTCAATTGAAGATGTAGATTCAGCAGTGATTGAGCAGGCAACCCATCTGGATAAAAAGGTTGTCAACTCCCAGCTCAATTTTGTGCTCATAGATAAATTAGGTCATGCTTATATGCAGACAGGGATTTCTGCTTTCATGATCAAACTGGCAGTTGATGCCATCAAAAATGCTTGGGAAACAAAATGAATCTAGACTTAAACGCCTTACTCTCAGCATTTATCACTTTACTTGTCATTATGGATCCTTTTGGTGGGCTGCCGGTTTTTATGGCATTGACAAGGGAGTACACACCCGAACGGGCCAAACGGAGCGCTCATCGAGCAATTCGCGTTTCATTTATCCTCCTCCTGGTTTTTGTCCTAGTTGGTGAGAGTGTTCTGGCTTTCTTTGGAATTTCACTTTTCTCATTTCAGGTTGGTGGCGGTCTCATTTTATTGATCATTGGATTGTTATATGTTCTAAATATTAATTTGACGGATGATAACAATAATTATGAGAAAGATATTGTCATCCCAATGGCAACGCCTCTAATTGCTGGTCCGGGGGCCATAACAGCAATTATCCTGCTGGTCGCTCAACATGGAATGGTGATACCTTTTATTGCCATGTCTATAAATTTGTTATTGTATTGGATCGCCATGTACAATGCCCGCCACATCAGTAGGGCGATTGGTGAGCAAGGCTTGGAGATCATGAGTCGTATCATGGGTCTATTGCTGGTTGCTCTGGCGATAGAGATGATTCGTTCTGCCTGGATGGAGTTGCTATAATTCCTTAATCTCATTTCGTCATCCCGAGTCCGTCACACTGAGCGCGGTGTACTGAGCTCGTCGAAGTGGAGTCGAAGTGCGAGGGATATGGACAACAGTAAGATTTAATTAATAAGGTCGATTGGCTCAGTTGGTTAGAGCGCTCGGTTCACATCCGGGAGGTCGTAGGTTCGATTCCTACATCGACCACCAATAAGACAGCCTCCATTTCTGGAGGCTGTTTGTTTATAAGCTTAAGTCCGAGATTGCCACATCGCTAACGCTCTTCGCAAAGACACTTAAACCTCTGCGTCTCAGCGTACTCTGCGAGAGGGCTTCGAGAGCCTCAGCCTCCGTGATGCCTTACAGAGACTTAGTTAGAACCTCATTCAGACGTTTGACAAAATCAGCCGGATTTTCCAACTTCATGCCCTCTAATAACATAGCCTGTTCATAAAGCAACTCAGTGGCATTGTCAAAATCCTTGGACTTGCGCATATCCTTCATCTTTTTCAGAATGGGATGTTTCAGATTGATCTCAAGGATAGGCTTGGCATCTGGCATGTCCATCTGACCCATGGCTCGCATCATCTCCTGCATCTGGAACGTAGGATCCTCAGCATCTGCTACAAGAACAGAAGGGGAGTCGGTTAAGCGTGAAGAGACTTTCACGTCTTTAACACGGTCACCCAACACTTTTTTGACTTTCTTGAGAAATGGTTCAGACTCTTTATTCTTGGAGTCATCCTCTTTCTCATCATCCTTCTTCAGCTCGTCACCGGCATTACTGCGGTTGACTGATTTGAAGTCATGTTCACCAAATTTGGCAACACCTGGGATGATGATCTCATCGATCTCATCATCGGCGATGAGGACTTCAATGTCCTTCTGAGCATACATCTCGATCAGGGGTGAACGGCGCAATGTGCCTTCATTATCACCGGTAACATAATAGATACCTTTCTGATCCTCTTGCATGCGACTGACATATTCTTCTAAAGTAGTGTAACCATCAACCTTGCTTGATTTGAACCGGACCAGTTTTTCCAAGAGTTCGCGATTCTCACGGTCCTGGTAATAACCTTCTTTGATTGGACGACCAAATTGTTCGTAAAATGCTAGGTACTCTTTTTCTTTCTTGGCCAGGGTCTGGAACGATTTCAAGAGTTTCTTAACAGAAGCTTTACGGATATTGTCTAATACCCGGTTTTGCTGAAGAATCTCGCGACTGACATTCAGAGGTAAATCTTCGGAGTCGATGATTCCTTTTACAAAGCGTAAATAGGTAGGTAGAAGTTCTTTTTCATCATCTGTGATGAAAACACGCTTCACATAAAGTTTGACACCTGGTTTGTAATCGGCATAAAAAAGATCTTGAGGTGCTTTCTCTGGTACGAAGAAGAGAGTGGTGTAATCCAAAGCTCCTTCGGCTTGGGTGTGAACATGAAGGGCAGGATCCTGGAAGTCGTTACTAAAGGTCTTATAAAATTCGTTGTAATCTTTCTTCTTCAGGCTGCTTTTCGGCTTTTTCCAGAAGGCAGAGGCATCATTGACCTGTTCGGTCTTTTGCTCCTTGATTTCTTTTTTGTCATCACCTTCGCCATCAAACGTACTCTCTTCGTAGCTGAGATAAATTGGGAATGCAATGTGGTTGGAGTACTTCTTCAAGGTCTCGGTGATGGTCCAACGATTGGCATATTCTTTACCTTCATCGTTGAGGTGTAAGGTGATCTCTGTTCCAGTCTCTTTTTTCTCTGCTGGCTCAAGTTCAAATCCACTTTTGCCATCACTAACCCATCGATGAGCTTGCTTTTCGCCAGCCTTACGCGTGAGAACCTCAACTTCATCAGCAACCATGAAGCAGGAATAGAAACCCACACCAAATTGACCAATGAGATTAGAATCTTTTTTGGCGTCTCCAGTGAGCTTACCCAGGAAGTTTTTGGTTCCTGAACGGGCGATGGTTCCCAGGTGTTCGATCAAATCTTCTTCACTCATTCCAATACCGTGATCCTTAATGGTAATGGAACGCCCCTCTTCAGAATCATTGAATTCGATCTCAATTTTTGGGTCAAAGTTGATCTTTTTGAATTTGTCTTCAGTGAGGGTCAGGTACTTTAGTTTATCCAGCGCATCAGAGGCGTTTGAAACGAGTTCCCGCAGAAAGATCTCTTTATGGGAATAAAGAGAGTGAATAATTAAGTGAAGCAGTTCGTTTACTTCAGTTTGGAATACATGTTTGGTCATTTTATTTGTTTCTCCATAATAGTTTTACTAAAAGCGGCGCCAATATAAAGCATATCAAAAGGGCTTCAAGTGCTAATACATATATGGCAATAGGTGTTCATGAACTTCAACTTGGAGAAAAAAGTGGGCAAAAAGTTACAAAACTAATTAAGCCCACTTTTCCCATTAACATTTGGTGTTTTATAAATAGCTTATATTTGGAAGCTTACTCCGGTCATTTCTTCCGAGACACGCCATAGCTGTTCGGCAATCTCAGCATCTTGTGCCAAATCATTGGGGGTGGATTTGTCTGGATAGCCACGAGTCCCGGCAAAACCGGCAGGGCCAAAATACTCACCACTTTTAGCGGTAGGCTCAGTAGCCGCCATAAGCGTTGGCAGCGCGCCCATAGGCGTCTTTTGGGCAAAAAGCATAACAAAAATCTTGACACCTACTCCCTTCGCAAGCCCACTAGTCGTCAGTCCCGGATGAGCAGCTGTCACCATGACAGTATTCCCAGAGGCCTTGATTTGTCGGGATAATTCATAGGTAAAATAGAGGTTAGCAACTTTACTATCTCCGTATGCTTTCCATGGGGAGTAGCGACGATTTTCCCACGCCAGGTCATCAAAATTGAGCTTACCCATTCTGTGGGCGTTGCTACTTACATTTACAATACGACTCTTTGGGGTCTTTTTAAGAAGATCAATAAGCTGAGCTGTAAGGGCAAAATGACCGAGGTGGTTGGTGCCGAATTGTGATTCAAAACCATCAACGGTTTTACTATGGGGTGGAGCCATGATACCAGCATTATTGATCAGCAGATCCAACTGTTTGTAATCGCGATTGAATTGATCTGCAAACATTTTGACCGAAGCCAAATTGGCTATGTCCAATAATCGTACAGATAATTTGGCATTGGGATAGTCAGTTTGGATCTGAGCCAGTGCTGCATCACCTTTAGCCTGATTTCTTACAGCCAGAATAACTTCTGCATTTTTGGCTGCCAGCTCTTTGGCTGCCTCAAAACCGATACCACTATTTGCTCCTGTAATTATGGCAATGCGACCACTTTGGTCGGGAATGTTGTTGCTTGTCCATTTTGAATTTGACATGAAATATATCCTTATGACGTTTGTTTGTTAGCTAGAGAAACGATATCATGAACTTCGATGATTTCCTTGTCATAGCCGTTGATTGTGGCTTCAATCATGGCTAGTCCAATCTCTTGAAGAGTAGTGATGTATTTTGGAAATATTTTTCGAAGTAGGGGAATGATTGGGTTAATTACTTTATAGGCTGTGTAGGTATTCTTCAAACCCTTAGTTGGCTGGATCAGAGCTGCCCGAAACATAAAGGCTTGTTTGGTGGGAAGCTTGAGAAGCGCATTCTCGGTCCGACCTTTTACCCGGGTCCACATATTGCGACCACTCTCTGAGGAGTCAGTTCCTGCCCCGGAGACATAACACACCGTTATCTCAGGATTTAATCTGGCTAAAGGTTCCGCTAGTGCCAGGGTCATATCATAGGTGATACGCCTATACTTTTCTTCATTGAGTCCTAAAGAAGTAACCCCCATACAGAGATAGGCTGCATCATACCCGGTTAACTCTTGTTCCAGACCACTGAAATCAGAGAAGTCCTCGTGGAGGATTTCTTTCAACTTGGGATGAGTAAGCCCACAACTTTTGCGATTGATAACGAGAATAGATTCAACTTCTGAATGGAGTAAGCATTCATGAAGAACTCCTTCACCCACCATACCTGTCGACCCCGTGATAATTACGTTAAGCGCCATGTTCTATTCCTTGAAATATGTCCATCAGGACTGTTTTGAAAAAGCTAGTTGATCTGAGCCAAGGTTTGTCGCATTCTGGGGGGATGTCTCAGGAACATAAGATCTCCACCAATCAGCTGTATCAAGTTTGCCTGGGTATTCCACAATACGACCAAATATTGGGGTTAGTAAACGAATTCCTTGAACTTTTGCCGCTGCGCTGACCCGTTCCATGGGATCAAACCAATCGTGCAATGCCAGGTTGAAGGTTCCCCAGTGAATAGGCCAAGTATAACTGGCTTTAAGATCTATGGCAGCCTGGACGGTTTCCTCAGGAAACATATGAACAAAGGACCACGCTTGGTTGTAGGCACCACATTCAAGGAAGGCAATGTCAAAGGGGCCATATTTTTCACCAATGGTTTTAAAGCCATCGAAATATCCAGAATCTCCACTGAAATAAATCCGATGGTCTGAGCTGGAGATCACATAAGATGTCCACAAAGTTTTATTCCTATCGGTTAGTCCCCGTCCTGAAAAATGCTGGCTGGGAGTAGAGGTAATGGTCAGGTTTTCATCAACAGAAAATTCTTCCCACCAGTCTAATTCTGCAATCTTCTCTCTAGCGACACCCCACGCTTCCAGTTGGGCACCAACACCAAGGGGGACAATGAATTGTTTCACCTCTTCATGGATGGTCTGGATTGAATATTTATTTAGGTGATCGTAGTGGTTGTGTGAAATGACAACTACATCGATGTTCTTCAATGTGATTGGATCCAGTGGGATATCTTTGTTAAAACGACTGGGACCCACAGGACTGATCTTGGCTTCATAAACGGGATCGGTTAGAATACGATAGCCATCCATATAGATGAGTAAGGATGAGTGACCAACATTGGTGACTTTCAGATAGGAACTGTCAGGGGATTCCAAAAGATCGAGATCGATATCCGCTTGGGGAAGGTCTTGGTTTGGTTTTCGAATCTCATTACCAAAAATCATTTTACGTATCGTACTAAAGGAAGGTGTCTCATTCCAGGGTAAAGGATTGGTAAACTTTCCATTTTTATATTGGGGTGAAGCTTGAATTTTATTCAAAGGATTCTCTCCTTGGTCATATTGAGCCGCTGATAAAACGGTATTAATGGTAAAAACAGAGCCGGAGAGAATCAAAATCAATACGATGATGATCTTCCCCGGTCTTAGAATTGATTTATTTAAACGAATGTTCATTCAGTTATCTTTCGAAATTTTTTTAGAGTTTGATGGCATCCCAAGCCATGGTCATAGCGGAGTCAATGTTTTCCTGACTGGCTTTAAAATTTGGGTTTAGGCGAGGGTTGGCCAGATTAAAGATGGGGTAATAGAGATGAGAATGCAGGAGTTCAAGAGGCACATCTTTAATCAGTTTCTCATCTATTCCACGCTGCAGTAACATGCTCAAGGGCTGAAAAGCTGCGTCAATCTGTGATCGGTCTACAATATCATTATATGGAGAATTGGCAAATTGCTCTGTGAAATAGAACATCTGTCTGTGTTTCGAAATATACTTAAAGAGATTGACACCAATATTCATTAGAGCATCGCTTACAGGGAGTGAGGTATCAAAGTCAGCCATCAAAGCTTCCCCGAGAGAGGTTTTGATATTCACATAAGTTGAGACTAATAAATCGTCTTTATTCTTGTAGTAGATATAGATGGTTGCAGGAGAAACGTTAGCACGTTTAGCAATTTTGGATACTGAGCTGGATGCAAAACCGATCTCATTCACCAGATCTATTGTAGCACTGATGATAGCTTGTTTCTTTATTTCGTCTTTTACTCTCACAAGCCTAAAATAAATGAACATTCATTTATTACAAGGTTTTTATGAAGGGCCCCTTTTAATAGTCGCTCTCATCGATGTGCATTTTAAATGAAAGTTTTTTACAAACCATCGAAACGGTCATACGAAATAGGTCACACTGGGTACTTTATCAACTTCTACGGGCAAAGAATTAATGCTAATTTTGGATTTCAAACTTCTCGAGTTTGTTATACAGGGATCTTAGACTTATTCCTAAAACTTTTGCTGCTTGTGTCTTATTCCCATCTAATTCTTGATGGATCTTCAGGATATAGTCGCGTTCAATTTGCGCCAACGTGGGTGTCTCTGAAGTATCTATCGATTTACCTTTATACTGAGAGTTGATGTTTTGGATTAATGGCGGAAGATGATCAATTCCAGGTGGTTGCCTACCTGCCAGGAGAAACACTCTTTCCAGAACATTCTGAAGCTCCAATATATTCCCAGGCCAGTTATAACTCTGTAAGGCTTGAATGAACTCAGAGTCTTTATTACTCTTTGGGTCTTGGCGGCCTTTTCTCACACTGAAATAATCTACTAGAAGTGGGATATCGGATTTCCGCCTTCGTAAGGCTGGCACTTCAATTATGAAGAGGTTTAACTGATAAAACAGATCTTTTCGGAACTTTCCTTCCTTTACCAACGTCAATGGGTTTTGATTGGTAGTAGTGATCACTCGAAAATCAGAACTGGTTTCCTTTTGTATACCCAGTCTTTGGAATTGTTTTGATTCGATAGCCCTTAATATCTTTGATTGAATTCCTGAAGACATTGCATCAATTTCACCCAACAAAAGAGTCCCTTTATTGGCAAGCTCAAACAGACCATGTTGGTGGACCGCAGCCCCTGTAAAGACGCTTCTCTCTGGTCCAAAGAGCTCGCTTTCCAACAGATTGGGAGGCATTGATGCACAATCTATGGTCACAAAGGGTTGGTTTCTCCAGGGACTCTGATCATGTATGGAATGAGCTATAAGCTCCTTCCCTGTACCTGTTTCTCCGGTAATGAGCATGGGAATATCAGATTTAGATACTTGCTTGATCACTTTTTTAACCTTCCGAATACCCTGTGAATTTCCGATGATCTGCTCAGGTTTACGGCTCAGCCTCTCATTCTTTATTTTGAGCTCATGACGCTCATATACAAGAGCGACCCTCTTGAGAACGTCATTGGTATTGATTGGTTTTAGGAAATACTCTTCGGCACCACTTTTTATTGCCTCAACCTCATTCTCAATGGCAGAATATCCCGTGAACAACATTATGATGGTATCTGAATTTAATAATTTTATCTGTTTTGCTAAATCGATCCCTGTCATTTTAGGCATATTGATATCAGATAGAACCAAAGAGTGTTGATGTTTCTTAAAGAGAATTAATCCTTCCTGACCATCTCTAGCAGTCTCTACATCATAACCCTCAGACTCTAGTAGGGCCTTCAGACCAGACCTGATCATTTTCTCATCATCTACGATAAGAGTTGAAAATTTATTCATATCCTTACCATTGTTATACTCATCTATAAATTGTTGATCAGTTTAAGTTCGCAACATGTTGTTAATCAGGTCAAAATCTATACCATTAGTGAAAAGTGAAATCAGCCCCTATCCAAACTAGGTTCTTTCCATTTCATTCGGGGATGAGCGGCAATCGTTTTGAAAATATTGTATACTGACTTTGTAATGATTGCATAGTAATGGTAACCCCCAGTCTTTAGAAATGGGCACGCTCATTTTCAGAGTAAGCTCTGTTCCTTTATTTCAGATGTCCGAGAATATGTATAATTTCATGTAAACGGTTATCGTAGGAATTGGATTTATAAATAGAAAAGGGGGAAGACGATGACCAAAAAAGATGAACTACTCAATGTATTTTATGTCATACCCCGCCGGAATATTTTCAATTTAAGTTAGAGAGATTTCATAAGCACATAAGGAGTTTTTCCCTGATGAGATATATGTGGTCAGACGGGATACAGATTTCTTCGCGAAGACCCTTGATTTAATCATTTTCACAAACTGTAAGCTATGTGACAGCCCAAAGTGGGTGATCATTTACATTGGCAACAATATGAAGATGAATTCTTACTTGGGTGGAAACAATGGAAACTTATAAGGACGCAACACTAACGGGTACCACAGCGGCGACTGATTCAGGTGATTTTGGTCCTGTTGTGTTAGTACAGGGACGCTCCTTCACTTTTGTTAGCTTCGGGTTTCTGGTAGGACTAGGAGCTCTATTCAGTTCCCTACATACCTGGTTATACTTGGGCACATATCAAATCATGCCTCAATCTTCCCATGCTTATAAACTCGCACTGGCTCTAGCCTTTGGAGCACCCCTATCAGCCTACATTCTTACGCGAATATTAGATCTAAAAACCTGGCTCTCAGGTGAAAAACCTTTTTTTGAATATATCCGAACCGTAAGCTTTGGATTATGGGGTGGACTGGTTGGTGGACTTGCCATCCTTATTGGGTTTGCTGCATTGACTCAAACACCACTTTTAGCACTGCTAGACTCATTCGCTGTTGGTGTTCCATTAGCCCAGGTGTTTGGACGTTTGGGATGCTTGAACTATGGCTGTTGTCATGGAAAAGAATGCTCATCTAGCCACCCGTTTGGAATACGTTATTTCAACAAACAGACAAAAGTCTTACGCTATGATCCGGAACTCAAAGGTAAACGCTTACACCCAACGCAAATCTATGCCGCATTGGGAAATTTAGCTATTTATTCGATTATTTTGATGATCTGGTTACGATGGGACACCAGACCGGAAGGCTTATTGGCAGCTGTCTACATGAGCTTGTATGGTTTAAAACGCTTTAGTGTTGAATTTATACGCGGTGAATTTCCACGAATATTCTTTTACGGACTCACTGTTTGGCAGTGGTTTAGTCTTTCATTTATTGTTGTTGGATTAGCAGTGATGAGCTTTGCTCTCAAGTTGAGCGATTCAGCAGGTGTAGCGAATTTCGATGCAGGTATTCAGAGTATGCAGTCTGGGTTCGGTCTCCTGCTTCTTGTGTCTGTGATCCTGGGTTTGGCATATGGAACCCATGGCAGAAAGATTGGGAGCTGGTAATGGGAATGACTCAAGTTTTGATCGTTGGAGCAGGACCATATGGTCTTTCTCTGGCAAATTATCTTTCTGCTCAGGGACAGGATTTCCGGATCATTGGAAAACCCATGGAGCTCTGGAAAAACCATATCTTTAGCAAGGCATCATTGAGATCGGATATGGCCACTTCTGAAATTGCTCATCCAGAACAAGCCTATACGATACAGGCATTTCGAGCGGCGACTGATACCCATGATGCGACCAATTCTGAGCGGGTCAGCGTTCGAGAATACCGACAGTACATTGATTGGGTGCTAGCAGACCTTCCTTATAAAATTGAATCGCATTACCTGGTTCATCTAAGCAAAGAAAAAGATCATTATCTCGCTGAACTTAGTTCGGGCGATGTCATCGTGGCCAAGCGTGTAATTATTGCTACAGGGGTCGCTCATCATTTGAATATCCCGGAAGAATTCAAAGCGTCCCAAAACACCATCCATAGTTATCAAGTTCCAGAGATTGAGGTACTGAAAGATAAAAAAGTATTGGTTGTTGGGGCAGGGCAGTCAGCTGCCGAAGCTATTGAAGTTTGCCAACAGAATAACAATCAGGTAGAGTGGTATTGTCGTACTGAACCTCGGTTTTATTCAGAGCCACTGGATCTCCCCAAGTGGATCTTTGATCTGGTAGTTAAAAGTGCCGGTTTTTTTCGGCGACTGCCTTCGGGTCTCATCAAGTCTGTATTTTCCATATTTTCAGCTACCACCATGACACCGGACTACAAGGTGAAACTGGCAGACATTAAGCGATATTCTGAAACGCCAACACTTACAGATTATGATCATATTATTGTAGCAACTGGCTACCGTTATAGTCTAAAACATATGGCCTTTTTGGGTGCAGAAGTATCCGCCATGCTGAAAATGAAGCAAGACATGCCTCAGATCGATAAAAATTTCATGAGCTCTCTGAAAAATTTGTATTTCATAGGTCCAACCACTGAGCAATTCTTTGGTCCACCCATGAAATTCATGATCGGCTCGCAGTATGTCGCCCCCAGACTTTCAAAAATCCTGGCTGGATGACCACTCTAGCTACTCATATTGAATTAAATGACTCTCTGGCAAGCTGGTTGGGAGTGGAGTCTGTTGCACTGGTTAGAGAAGACCTGTTACCGGATGGTGGAGGCAAAAAACGACGTGCATTGGCTTCCTTTGCTAACAATCTGAATGGAACCAAGCACATTCACCTCCTTTCTTATGCAGGTTCTCACACTGCTTTTACCCTTTCACAATTATTGCCAGATGTGACAATTCATCTCTATGGGACGAATTATGGCGGCGGTGCCTACGAAAGAACCATGGTGGAAACTTTAAACAAACAGCAAAATATCGACCAGAGGGTAGGGTCATCATTGTCAATGTTATGGCATTTCAATCGCCGAAAAATGAGCTCTGATTCTAGCCACCATTTTATGAAAATCGGGGGTAGTCGAGGATCTGACCCTGTTACGGAGACTGCCGTTGGAGAGGTCATCTCCGAAATCGGAAATGATTATCAGCACATTGTAGCCGTTGCCTCTGGAGATCTCTTGAAGAGTATTCGATCTCAGACTAAGAGAGTTACAGGTGTGCTAACCCAACCTCTGGGAATCAAGTTGATTAAATCTCTTGGTTTGAACCGGGCCTATGGTTTTAAGAAGGTCTCATTAGGAAAACGGGTAAGAGCAGTCAAAGAGGTTCGAGAACTCACTGGAAACCTCTGGGATCCGATCTTTATGGGAACCGTCTTCAATGCACTTAAGAATCAAACGGATTTACCGCCGAAGCTGTGTATCTGGGTGACTTGTCCAAGTGGGATTAGCTGGCTTAAAAGCAAAAATTAGCACAAAAAAAGCCACTCCAATTGGAGTGGCTTTTTAATTTAAAGGTTTGGCTAGCTATCTAAGCAAGCCAGAAGATTAAAGCTTATCCTTCTGGAGTTTCAGCAGGAGCTTCTTCTTCCATTGCTTCTTCTGCTGGAGGTGGAGGAGGATTCATCAAGAGATCCATTTCAATGTCGATCAAGGTGATCATTTTAGTGATATCAGCAGCAGAGAGTTGACCATCAATACTTAGAATCACGTTACCACTTGGGTTAAAGACACAAATATTATTGGAATCATCTGCCAGACCCCAAACTTTTCCAACTTTATTGTCAAAGTCGCGCACATAGACTGTGCTGGGGTAATCTTCTTGTTTCCCCTTGAGAATCAAATTAATAGCAAAATTTGGTTTCCAGGTAGCTGCCATGTTAATGATTGCAGTTGATCCATAATAATCCAAATCATAATCTTTGGCTTTCAATGCTTCAGTAGCTGCGTTGTTTAATTCACTTTCATCGGGGTCAGCGTGAACTACAACCCAGACTTTACCAACCAACTCATTACTACTCCATGCGCTGTCATCGACTCTACCGCCATCGTCACCGGAAAGGTCAAGCTGGGGTGCCATTTGTCCAGTTGGAAGTGCGGCGAATAAGCTGGCACTTAACAATAGTAAAAAGATACCAAGTGATACGTTTTTCATCAGTGTTTCCTCTTATTTATGATTACTTGAAAAAAGTTTTTTCACAGTTACAGTCAAGTGAGCTTTATTATAGAGATATTTAAAAGCTTAGCAAGTTATATCCTCATAAAATTGTCCTGGGAAACACTTGGATTGCTTAGGAAACGACTTGGACACCTTTCCAGAATGCAATATGATCCTTAATGGGTTGAGCAGCATCTGACGGTGTTGGGTAGTACCAAGCAGCATCAGCATTTTCAACTCCATCAACCTCAAGATGATAATAACTTGCAGTACCTTTCCAGGGACAAACGCTGTGTGTGCCGCTCTCTTTGAGTAATTCTTGATTTACAGAAGATACAGGGAAGTAGTGATTCCCCTCGATGAAGACCGTTTCATCACTTTCAGCGATGACTTTATCGTTCCATATAGCTTTCATATCTAGATCCTTTATAGCTATTGCAGTTTTACCTGCATATTTGGTTTAAATAAATTAAGACTGAACCAATGATTCTCATCGAACCATTGGTTTTCCAATCGAAAGCCTGATAATTCTGCCAAGCTTTCGATTTCAGTTTGGGAATATTTATAGGAGTACTCTGTTAACACCTTCTCATCCTTAACAAAGGTGATGGCCTGGCTTAGTCTCTCAATCCAGACCTCCTGGTCTTCCAGGCTGATCAAATACATTTCGATACGACCTTCAGTATCATTATATACTGCCGTATGTTGGAATTTATCGAGCTTAAACTCTCCACCTAATTCTCGGTTGATCCGGGTCAATAAATTCAGATTAAATGCGGCAGTTACCCCCTTTGCATCATCATAGGCAGGTTCAAGAATAGCGGCACGTTTACGTAAGTCAACTCCCAGGAGGAAACTATCCTCATGACCCAATTCTTGTCTGACTTTGTACATAAATAGTGTGGCCTCTTGTCGGGTCAAATTACCGATGCTGGAACCTAGCCACATGATACAATCAGGAGACTGGTCGTTCTGTAAAAGTTTCTCTAATCCGACCTCATAAAGATCTGCCACCGTTTCAATCTTCAAGTCTGGGTAGAGTTTGAGCAACTTATTAGCAGATTCCTCCAATATCTCAGCTGAGACATCAATGGGAGAATAGCGGGTCTCCGTAAACTGTGCAAGTGCTGCTTCCAGTAAGATTCTAGTTTTTCTAGAACTCCCACTTCCCAATTCAACCAGGTGTGTATTCATAGACATGGCATCGATTATTTCATGCGAGGACCTTTCCAATATCTCAGTTTCTTTACGGGTGAGGTAGTATTCATCAAGATCACAAATCTCCTCAAAGATTTGTGATCCCTTCTCATCATAAAAATAGACAGAAGACAATCGTTTTGGGCTAGCTGTAAGTCCACTTAGGATATCATTTTCAAAACTGCCGTTGAGTTCGATCGAAGCATTAGATTTAGTTTTAGCTTGGGCTTCCATTATGAGACTGACTCCTGTGTTGATTTTAATCCGGGTGAAAGGAAAAAGCGTTCGAATAGGTCAAAAGTTGATTGTACTAAAAGGGCTAACAGGGCAGCTGGAACAGCACCTTCCAGAATAAGGGCTGTATCATCAAGTCGAATTCCGGTGAGAATAGCCTGGCCATAACCACCGGCACCAATGAGAGCTCCTAAAGTGGCTGTCCCAACGTTGATCACAGCAGATGTTTTGATGCCTGCCAGAATAGATCGTGTGGCAAGGGGTAATTCGATGAGTTTAAGACGAGACAAAGAGGGTAGTCCAAGCGCCAAGGCAGATTCCCTAATATCTTGAGGAATATCTGCCATACCGCTCAAGGTGTTACGAACAATGGGGAGCAGACTATAGAGAAAGAGAGCGACTAGAGCAGGTGGTCCACCAATTCCCAACAGAGGTATCATAAATACAAGCAAAGCTAGTGAAGGAATGGTTTGGATGATCCCAACAATTCCCAAAATGATTTGTCCACTGGCAGGATTTCGTGCACCCAAAACTCCCAATGGAACAGCAACCAGGATGGCGGCACTTAAAGAGATCAAAACCAGGAATAGATGTTCTCGGGTAGATTGTAAAAGTCTGGAGCTCAAACCTGGGGTTTCAATCTTGCTATTTGTATTGAATTGGGTACTCAGAAATTCCTGGGCAATCAGAGCTTCCGTTTCCCCTCCAATTTTTACCGCTGAATTCATGGTTGTCATGAGTGAATCAGAAAAGATATGGGTTAATTTGTTGATGAGAGATTCAAATGAAGGATGTTGAATCAAGAGATCTTGTCGATATAGAATGACAGCATGGTAGTCAGGGAAATGGTGAAGATCGTCTTTCAACACATGTAGTTGATAATAGTCTATCTCTGCATCAGTAGAATACAGATCGATAAGATCAATGGACCCTGCTTCCAAACCTTTGTAAGCAAGGTCATGATCAAGACCTCGAACTTTTGACTGTGGTAATCCATAGTGATCTCGGAGACTTGGCCAGCCATCTTCACGATCCATAAATTCGTTAGTGAAGCCAAAACTCAATTCAGGATATTGGAATAGGTCGCTGATCTTGTTCAGGGAGTATTTCTCAGCTGTTGCCTGAGTTACTCCCAAAGCATAGGTGTTATTAAAGCCCAATGGATCGGCCAGAATGATTCCCTGCTTTGCAAGAGCATCTTTCAGATCAGGAATTGATTGATTAGCCTCGGCCCTGAGAATTTCATGAATGATGGTACCGGTATAGTCTGGGTAGAGATCAATTTCTCCCTGGAGTAAAGCCTTCCATAGTAGGCGTGTTCCGCCCAACTGATCCTGATGCACAGCATCCAGACCATTACTCTGTAGATGTTGAGTAATGACTTCTCCCAAAATTACAGATTCAGTGAATTTCTTTGACCCCACCTTGATCGTCTTATCCGTCTCTGCTGACAAAAAAAGTGGAAACAAGCTTAAGCCTATAACCAGGGCGAGTTTGCTGAAACGGATCATTTTATCTGATCCTCAAGGTGTTGCCAGGGTTTCCGTTGGGCATTGATAAAGGTTGTCACAAAAGGGTCAGCAGGTGTTGTACTCAGATTGGTGAGCGTATCGAATTGAACAATTCTGCCTTC
>CAZOBQ010000006.1:0-49791 GCA_964578155.1 uncultured Lentisphaeria bacterium | reverse complement strand
GTATTCCTACGACAGCATACAGCGTAGATGTTGAATTTAATGGTTCATCTACTTACTTGGGCGGACAGTTTTCAGCTTCTTATGCTATCAATGATATGATCTCAGTTTCTGCTGGAGTTCGCTATTTTAGTGCCTCAAATACCTATAAGGGTCACCTAAAAGACATTATGATCGATCCTACATATGCTGCAGTCGGTGCCGATGGTTCAATGACTTCAGCAACAGCTTTCTTTACAAACATGGCCGCCTTACTTAATGGTGGTGCTGCTCAAGCTACCGCTGCTGCTACAAGTGCTCAGGCAGCTGCAGATGGTCTTTCAGCAGCAATCGCTGGTGGTCTTGCAGGAACAACACCGCTAACGGCTATTGATGCTGACTCCTCCATGATTAATGGACTAATAGCCTTTGGTTTTGATCCAACGGGGTATGATTTGAATACTGCTGCGGCAGTTTATTCAGGTGCTGCTACTTCTGCTACTACTACAGCAGCCGGCTATACAGCACAGGCAGCCGATATGACAGAAAACGCTGCTAAAACAGAAGATATTGAAGTTGACGCCGCACAAACAGGAACTGGTTTTGCCCCTATCCTGGGTCTTAATATCAGCCTTATGGACAAATTAAATATTGGCATCCGTTATGAAGGATTAGCTCCTCTTCTGCTCACGAATGAGACTGAAGTAGATGGATCAGGTCTGTTTCCAAATGGTGCAGAGACCAATGCAGATATGCCTGCTATGCTTGGGGTTGGTCTATCATACCTGGTGATGCCAGCACTGAATGTTGCACTCGATTATAATATGTATTTTAATGAGGGCGTGGATTGGGATGGCAAAGAAGCTAATGTAGAAAATGGCAATGAGATCGCATTTGGTGCAGAGTATGCACTTTCAGATGCTCTAGTACTTAGTGGAGGCTATCTCATAGCAACCAGTGGTGCCATGGACGCCTATCAAACTGATTTAAGTTATAGTTTGAACTCCAGCACATTTGGTTTAGGTGCTAAATACAATCTAAACCCACAGATGGCATTGACGCTAGGCTTCTCCAGTACTTCTTATGAAGAGGGATCTAAATCGGGTGTGATTTATGCAGCTGATGTAGATGCTACTACTGGAACTGTCACACCAACACTGACAGGCGATGAAACCTATATGAAAACAGCAACAGTATTTGCTATTGGTCTTCAAAAGAGCTTTTAAGTAAAGAGTAAATGTTGTTAAAAAGGCCGCATTTAGCGGCCTTTTTAATCTCAGGAGGATTATAGTGATTAATTTCTTAAACAAAATGGTTCTTGTGCTCAGTATACTTGTGGTGGGGTGTGAAGAAGAGCTGCCCCCTGAGATTGAACTACCACTGTCAGGAACCTACACATTAACACAAATAGAAATCAATGAGGTAGCTAATACCCTGAGTGATACTATAGTAAATTTTATTGCAGCACAAAATGGAATTATCTCATTCTCAGTGGATGCAGGAACGAAGGTGCTGGAAACATCGACAGTCTATTCTACCCAGGACTCCATCCCCATTGGCGGCACCATAACTCTAAATAACGATGAAAGTGCGAGGTTAAGTGGATCCCTGCCTATTCCAAATGGCTGCAAACCCACACTCGTTCTTGCTGGATTGGGTTCAGATGGTGTTTGGTCAGTTGATACCAGTCTAGGAACCTTCTCTATTAATCTGGTGGTCGATGCTTTAGATATTGATGGTAGTTATACTCTTGTTGGCGATCAGCTTGTTGTCCGATATGAATCAGTAAATGGGGATGATGAGCGACTAGTTTCACAAATAAGCTATCTTGGAGTCGAAGCGGCAGTATCGCCAATATGTTTACCTGTATCAACAGTTACTGAAAGAATAATGAGCCTTACTCTAGATTAAAGTATTATCCAATACAGAAGTATCTATCACAAAAAAAGGCCCCGACGATATTGTCGGGGCCTTTTTTGTCCGTAATCTTTTGTATGATCTGGTTTCTTTAGATGATTCGCTTTCCTGAGGTCATCTCAAAGAAATGATAAGCTTCTGGATCAGTGTACAAAGTCAGCTCCGAATCAATCTTTCTGGGAGTGTTCTCTGAAACACGAGCAATAAATGAATCAGAACCGGTATTGCAATAGAGATAGGATTCATTCCCCATCAGTTCACTTACTTCAAGCCTGGCTGGTATTGCAGCTGGTGTCTTGGTCAACTCTAAATGCTCCGGGCGAATTCCAAGTCGAACCTTTTGCCCGAGATAGGGTTTTAATAGTTGTGTTTGTATGTCTATTAATGGAAGTGAGAACTGTTCATTAGTCAGAGTATCATTCTTGACCTCAACCTCGAAGAAATTCATAGAAGGTGATCCAATGAAGCTCCCAACAAAATGATTGTCAGGCCTCTCATAAATTTTTAGCGGTTCTTCAGCCTGCATGATATAGCCGTCCTTCATTACCACAATACGGTCACCCATGGTCATGGCTTCCACCTGGTCATGGGTCACATAGATCATTGTAGTTTTAAGACGGGCATGTAATTTTTTGATCTCTGTACGCATCTGCACCCGAAGTTTCGCATCAAGATTAGATAGGGGCTCATCAAACAAAAACACAGATGGTTTACGTACAATAGCGCGGCCCACAGCAACACGCTGACGTTGACCACCGGAGAGCTCTTTGGGACGGCGATGGAGATAGTCTTGCACGCTGAGAATTTCAGCCGCCTCATCCACACGCTCTTTGATTTCCTTGTCAGAATATTTACGCAGCCGTAATCCGAAAGCCATATTCTCATAGACATTCATATGAGGATAGAGAGCATAATTCTGGAAGACCATAGCGATATCACGGTTTTTAGGCTCAATATCATTGACACGTGTATCACCAATAAACACATCTCCACCACTGGCTTCTTCGAGACCTGCCACGATACGTAAGGTTGTCGATTTGCCACATCCGGATGGACCTACAAGAACGGCGAATTCACCATCCTGTATATGTAGATCAATGCCATGGAGGATCTGGGTTTCCCCATAAGATTTATCAAGATTTTTAAGTGTTACTTGAGCCATGACAGCATCCTTTCTTAAAAATAATTACACACACCAGCTAATATCTCCTTGACCTTCACGAAGCACAATAGCTTGTCCATCATCTGTCATATCGACTACTGATGATAATTCAGCCCAGGTAGGGCCTGAATCTAGGACGAGATCTACTTTTCCCTCATAATATTCGGAGAATTCCTGGGGATCACTGGCAAAGCTTTGGTCACTGATATTTACGCTGGTAGAAATAATAGGATTTCCCAAGGCTTCCACAATAGCCATAGTGAGCGCATGATCAGGGATTCGGATTCCCACTGTTTTTTGTTTCGAGATCAACACTTTTGGAGCTTCCTTGGTTCCGGGTAAGATAAATGTGTATGGCCCCGGTAGATATCTTCGAAGATCACGATAGTTTGCAGTGGATATCCTAGCGTATTTTGAGATATCCTTAATGTCAGAGCATACGAAGCTTAATGGCTTTTGTTTCTGCATGCCCTTGACCCGATAGATTCTTTCTATGGCAGATTTCTGGGTGATATCACAGCCGATTCCATAAACCGTGTCTGTAGGGTAAATAATTAGCCCCCCATTGCGGAGGATTTCCACAGCCTGATCAACGACCTGGGAGTTTATGCTATTCCCATGAAGCTCAATTCTCATCATCCGAGAAACTCCCTTATGAGTACCATCGTTGCCTCTGGCTGCTCAAAAGGAAAGAGGTGGCCACCGTTGATGTTCCTGACCTCTTGCTCCCCACGTATTTTCCGAATTCTTCGAAACCCACGTTGATTCACCGTATCAGAGTGTTCACCAATGATAAAGAGGGCTGGTGTTGATAGTCGTTTCAATAATGACCAGGCATTGGCAGGGATTGACTGATAAATACTGGATTCTAATTGGGGGGCGCAGGACAGTTGATAATGACCATCTGCCGTTGGATAGAGACATGTATCAACATATTGCTTAAGAAACTGCGGCTTCCATCTGGAGAACACTACCTTTTTTGAATAGTGCTCAAGTGCTTGCTCGCGTGAGGAAAAAATCTGCTTTCTACGTTTTGTAGCCTTTGCCAGTGGGATCAAATGGGATAGGGAAAATAAGCGAAGCACTCGGATAGCCCAAAATATTGGCTTGGGTAATAATACTGGATCCAAAAGAATAATTTTAGAAAACCACCTGGGCCGTTTAATAGCCATAATGATTATTAAGATAGCCCCGATAGAATGGCCCATTCCAATCAGCTTCTTTGGGCGGTCATTCTGTTCCAAATGCTCGATAAAATAATTAGCTAGATCATTCCAGTCCTGAATACGACCAATCCATCTTGAATCACCGTGTCCCGGTAGGTCGGGAGCCCAAATTTCAAAGTCCTGATACAAAGGATCTAAGAATGGTTGATACAAATCAGCTGAGTAGCTATTCGCATGTAAAAACAAAAGGGTCCCCTGCTTGGCTGTGCCATTTTGCTTCATGGGGATTTCTGCTGGAAAAGATGTGATCATAGGAACAAAATAAGGGGATTGTGCACCAGTGGAAGGGAAAAGAGCACAGAAGTGTCCATGCAAAGTACAAAAACATATCTACTTGGTTGAAATCCCAGGATAGAATAGATTAAGTCAATGCGTTGCCAAATAATCTCAGCTGTTGTGTTAACTCTCTTACTCGTTTCTTGTGGGGAAGTATCGAGCCCCAAAGAGGAAGCCTTTGTTTGGAAGCTTAATCTAAATGAGCCCCAAGGTGACTCTTTATCTGGGGATGATTTCATTGATGAACTTGAACCTCTGGACTTGGAAGAGAGGGAAGCAGAAATTTATGCTCAGATTCTGGCTGGGAATTTGCCAGCATTTCTAAGACAGCTTACACCGATACAATTTACAGAGAATCTTCATGATACACTTTATACAGTAAAGTTTTTTGTAACACCTGACTATCTGTCAATTGGCACTGACGAGAATCATGTCCTTATGCCAATGACTCCAATCCTTGCTCAAAGAGTACTGGATAAAATTGGGGGTATTCTGCCGACACCAAAAATGGTTGATCTCATATGGAAAGCGGCCTCGGTAAAAATACAGCCCGAACCCATTCCACCAAGCTCTGCCATGGTGACAACTCCTGTATTTGCCCAGCACAATGCACTGGTTAGGGAAGACCGAAACGCCCTGTTAAGTGAACATCCCCTGGGCGAATTGGTGAGTGGACATAAAAAAGATGTGATTCTCTCAAATCAGATAGCCACCAAAGCTGACAAGGTCGTGATCTATGGTTGGCATTATTTAAATGGAAATCCTATACAGCCAGTGTACGCTGGCCATGTGAACTGGTATGCAGATTATAGTCATGGTATTCGACCAGTATTTGAAAAGTGTGAAGTCAACGGAATCGTTATGGATATCCGCCAAATATTGGGGGATATACGTCTATTTCAACTTATGAGCAATGAATCAGAAGCCATGTCAATCAGCAGGTATGACACTTCTGCTGCAAACTATCCGTAAAAAAGACCATACATCCAACCAATAGACCCTTTGTCGCTACAAAAGACCGCTTCTGTCATTTGCATGACACAAGCATGTAGTATCATCTGTAAATTATATCGGTAAGGATTCTGGCTGCGGATAATTGGCACGCATCGGCGGTATGTTATATAAAGTTATAAAATACCGGAAAATGTCAGTCCGCAGCCGATCCATAATTTCAGACCAACAATATTTTTGGGAGAGGAGATAAATCCAGGAATTTATTTTGTCAGAGTTAAAACTGGAATGGATGAGATAATTCAAAAAGTAGTCAAGCTACAGTAATCTCAAGGAGAACACTCATCTCTTCTTGAAGTGAGAAACAACGAAAGCTACTGCAGTTTCAACATGTGTCTTCCAAAAGGTGTGTGAATGAGTGCCCGTTTCTTTGCGGAAATCCACTGAATACCCCAGGCGCTTTAATTTGGCCGCCATATCCACATTTTCAGGAAATGCAAAATCATCTTTACCGCAGATAAGTTGAAGCGGTGGACTTCCCTTCGACCCATGTTCGTTAAGTAGACCAATAGGATTGTTTGAACTCCAAGTCTCTGCCCCTACAGTGAACTTCCCAAGGGCGCCTTCTAGTCTCCATTTATGCTTATGCCGGGGGATATCCATGACGCCACTTAAGCTACTTGCGGCGGCGTATTCATCCGGATGTTTCAATGCCTGGAGCATACTCCCATATCCGCCCATGCTAAGACCAAGGATTCCATGTTGAGTTGGTCTTTGGGAGGCATTAAAGTTTTCGATAAGCCAAATTTTAAGTTCTTGCCGAATATGTGTACTATAATCTCGGCCAGGCTGTACTTCAGTATCTACCCACCATCCATCATATCCACCATCTGGTAGGACAAGCAAAATATCGTGGGTGTCACATATTTCCTGGAGATTTGCATCATTTTCCCATTGAGTTTCATCCCCACTCCAGCCATGGAGCATGATGATAAATGGATATTCTGTCTCCCGTAGTATTTCAAAATATGTCGGTGTGGCAACAATGACCTTATTGCTATCTGAAAGTGCCAGTGAGGGGACTTTGAGATGGTAAATATCCCCAAAACTCTGGGTTAGCAGAAAAAGAAAGACAATCGATGCATGCAAAAATAGTCGAAGTTTTGTCAGGATAAAATTCATAGAGATGAATATGATAGATATGAAGGTGTATTCAAAGTAGATATGAAATCATGGATAAAAGGAATTCAGTTTTATCTGATACTATCCAGTGTATACTGATATCCATTGAAGGTAAAAGGCAAAGGAATTTAATTTATGAATCCAAAAAACAGGAATCGCATTATATGGCTGGGACTCAATATCATCGCTCTCACCCTGATAGCAGTGTTAGGCATTTAGTAATATTGGCGCTTGTTGCAGCACTTCTATATTTCATAAATAGTTGGTTCTTAATCTCCCGCTACAATGAGATTAATTTCTTGCGGGATCATCTGGGAGATATGCTCGCCTTGCCGGTCTATCTGCCGCTTACACTCTATCTAGCTATGAGGTTAGATATCGTGAAGAGTTCCTTTAAATTTTCTGCTGTGCATGTTTTGATTTCTACAATTCTATTTAGCTTAATCTTTGAAGGATTTCTACCCTCATTTGTAGAATCGTCTACTAGAGACCCCATGGATGGACTGGCGTATTTGATGGGCGGAGTACTCGTTTATCTGGTCGATTCGATTCATGAAAGACATAGAAATCTTCTTAGTCATAGGGCTTGACGTAAGGTTGATTCTTTCAAGGTGTAAGCTGTAGTTAATTAGCTTTGGTAATAATTTTTATAAGTATTTTCGCTGATCTTGGTTGGGAAGTTATTTAATGATTTGGAGGCGCCGGCCGGCGTGACTTCCCGGGATTAAAACTATTCTAGAAGGGAACCTCCTCTTCTCCCTCGGCGACTGCTACAGGCTCTTTTCCGCCATCACCTTTTTTCCAACCACCTAGCATGGTCAGTTTATCGGCAACAACCTCAGTCATGAAGTGACGTTTTTCCTCTTTATCTTCCCACGAGCGGGTTTGTAATCGTCCTTCAACATAGATCAAAGCGCCCTTTTTAACGTAGTTCTCGGTAAACTCAGCGATCTTGCCAAAGATGACAACTCTATGCCATTCTGTGGTATCTTCAAATTCACCTTTTCCATTTTTTCGGGTATCTGTTGTGGCCACACTGATGTTGGCGATGGCCATGCCTTTGGTTGTATACTTCATATCGGCGTCACTGCCGGTACGCCCAACCAATAGCACTTTGTTTACGCTATTGCGCTGCATAAGTCCTCCTTTTGTAGGGTTGATTGATTCAATTATATAAAATGAAAAGCTAGAACGCAAGAAGAAAAAACGAAATTATTAATATATATTATATATCATCGTGTCAATCGATGGTAAGGAATAACCCTGTATAAATAATCACAATAAATGTTTGCAATGGGGGAAAAATAGAATAGGTTAGTGACTGATAACTAACGGAGATAAAATGTTAAGTGAATTTTCAAAAAGACAGACCCAGATCATTCAAGCCTCAATTGCGATTATTGCCAAAAAAGGTATTCAGGGCTTGACCATGAAAAATATTGCAGCCTCCGTCGGCATCTCTGAGCCTGCCATTTATCGACATTTTTCCAGTAAGAATGAAATCCTCTCCGGTATCATCAAATTGATGAGAATGAAATCCCAAGAAAATGTTCAGGTCAGTAAAATTGAGTTGTCTCCTATGCAGCGCCTCGAACTTTCCCTGAGGAACCGTACAGAGGCCTTTGTAAGTAACCCTGCGCTAGCAGCTATCATATTTTCAGAAGAGATCTTTATCAGCGACAACCACCTGTCCCAGGAAATTCGTGCAATTATGAATGAAAGAGAAGCCATGTTTGTTGAGCTCCTGACAAAAGGTCAGGCCGTCGGTGAAGTACGTGATGATATTGAGATAGATCAACTGGCAACAATGATTATTGGGGCTTTCCGCTTTACTGTCACCAAATGCCATCTCTTTGATTGTGGTGTTAATCTTGAAGAGGAAGTTGATCGATTAATTGAGACCTTTAAGAAAATGATTCTAAAGTAAAAATTTTTTACTTTAGAAGTGAGTTAATATTAACTAACGGAGAAATAATATGGAACGTTTCATACAAAAGTTAACCCAGTATCCCAAACTGATACTGCTTGTTACCGTTCTGATTACCGTGGCTTTTTTCCAAGCCATGAAATCAAACGCCCGCATGGAAACCAATCTTGATGAGTATATGCCTGAAGAGCATCCCGCATTTGTTTACAGCGATGAGGCCGAGGGCTGGTTCAATATCAAAGATGGTATTATCATCGCCATTGAAAATCCTGATGGCATTTATACTACCGAGACCCTTCAGAAAATAAAAGATCTCACCAAACGACTTCAGAAATTCGAAGAGATTGAAAAAGTGGATGTGACATCAATCTATACCGCAGATAATATTGTTGGTACTGAAGACGGTATGGATGTAAAAGCCTTTTTTAAGCGTGTCCCCAATAGCGAAGAAAAACTGCAGGACTTACGCGAAAAGGTCAAAGCCAATGACATGGTATACGGAAAGCTTGTTTCACAGAATGAAACGGTTAGCGTTATCGTTGCCCGCATCGGAGATGATGTATTTTCACAAGAATTCTATCAGGAGTTGCTCGATCTCGCAGACGAATATGGGCAAACAGGTAACGAAAAAGTTTATATAGCAGGTCGTCCCATTGTGGAGGGCACTATGGCCGTTCTGGGGCCAGCTGATATGAAGCGTATGGTTCCTATTGTATTCCTGGTCATTATTATTGTTTTATTCGCATTGCTTAGGAACCTTAAAAGCACCTTTTTAATTCTCTCAGTAGTCTCATTTTCCTCCATCTGGGCGTTCGGCCTAATGGCGGCAATGGATATTCCCATCTACGCCGTTTCAACCATGATACCGGTAATGCTCATTGCTATCGGGGTGGCGTATGGTATCCATCTTTACAGTCACTTGCACATGTTCCAGTTGGAGAACCCAGATACTGATCGGCGAACAGCAGTGACTGACATGATCAAAGAGATGTGGAATCCGGTGCTCATGGCAGCTATCACAACAGCTGTAGGGTTTATCTCGCTCCTAACGTCCCAGGTCTTTCCCATCAAATACTTTGGAGCCTTCTCGGCTTTTGGGGTATTGGTTGCCTTTGCGCTTTCAATCCTGGTTATTCCAGCTGGAATTCTGCTCTTTGGTTTACCAAAAGTGAAGCAAAAATCAGGTGGTGAAGCTAAGGTTTCCAAGGTTGAAGATTTTGCCCATCGCTCGGCCGACTTTTTTATCAAGAATAAAAAGCAGACCTATCTGGCAACTGCGGTGGTTATTCTTTTATCTATTCTCGGTATTACTCGGGTGTGGATCGATTCCAGCTTTCTTGAGAAATTTGAGAAAGATAGTGATATTGTTTTAACTGACAAATTCATCAATGAGAATTTTGGTGGAACCAGTACACTCAATGTCATCCTGGAAGGCAATCAGCCGGATAAGTTTAAAGAGCCGGATGCCTTGAAAGCCCTGGTTAAGATGCAGGATGATGTAGAAAACACCCTGCCAATTGTTGGTGATTCGTTCTCCATAGCCGATTTCCTAAAACGCATGAACAAAGTTATGAATGCCGATGATGAAGCCTATAATATCATCCCTGATGACCAGGAACTGATAGCCCAGTATCTGTTGCTCTATGAGATGTCGGGTGATCCTGAGAATCTATGGCAGGTGGTTACAGATGATTTTCGGAAAGTGAATCTCACCTTTCAATTGAAAAGCGATAATTCGAAAGCATTGAATTCCGCCATGGATATTGTTGAGGACTATAGAGACGAATTTGCTTCACTGGGTATTGAGATTAACTACGCAGGCTCTGGATATAAAGCACTAGTCTTCACGGATCTCATTCTAGAGGGGCAAGTATCGAGTTTACTCATGTCTCTGGTAATTGTGGTCATTCTGCTGGGTTTGATATTCAAAAACTATAAACTCGGTTTTATCGGTGCCATACCTATTGTTGTGACAACCTTCATCAGCTTTGGTGTCATGGGTTTATTCAATATACCTCTAAGCTCAACCACGGCTCTTATCTCGAGTATCGCCATCGGTATTGGTATCGACTATGCTGTCCATTTTATTGACCGCTATCGAATCTATGCAGTGGATTCACAAGATCGAAAACTGGCAATCCGACAAACCATGTTCCATTCAGGTCGAGCCATTGTTTTTAATGCCATCGTTGTTATCGCTGGATTTATGGTTCTATTAGCGTCAGTATTTCCACCAAACCGCATTCTGGGTGGTCTGATCTCACTCAACATGCTTACTTCCTTCATAGGTACGCTTTCGGTAATGGCAATTGCCCTGTATTATTCAAAAATCTTTATCACAAAAGGAGATAAAAAATGAAAATGAGAACAATTTTAGTGATCACAGTAGGAATGCTTCTACTGGGTTCAATGAGTCTTATGGCTCAGACAGAAATGACCGGTACAGAGATCATGCAAAAGGTATCTGAGCGAGCCGATGGGGATGAAATGGAGGGCACTTTAACTATGACCCTACTGAACTCAAAAGGTGGAGAAAGGGTCAGGGAAATTAAACAGTATATTAAGGATTTTGGTGCTGTAGAAAAGAAGATCATGTTTTTCTTGAAGCCAGCCGATGTCAAAAACACATCATTTATGAACTGGAGTTATACCGATGAAACCAAAAATGATGATCAGTGGATCTTTTTACCAGCTCTGAAAAAGGTCAAACGTATATCCAGTGACAGTAGTGGTGATTATTTCATGGGATCAGATTTCACCTATGATGATCTAGGTGATAGAAAAGTTGGAGATGATACCCATACAGTCCTGCGAACAGAAATGCTTGAGGGCTTGGAATGTTATGTGGTTGAGAGTGTCACTAAAGATGAAGATTATATGTATTACAAGACCGTGACCTGGGTGGTTAAAGACAGATGGTATGGACTGAAGAAAGAATTCTATGATGAAGACGAGGACTTTCTAAAAACACTTACTCTGCTAAATGTTGAACAGATCAACGGTTTTTGGATCATTACTGGTACAGAAATGAAAAATGATCAGAAAAATCATATGACTCGCATGGAATTCAAAGGTGTGAAAGTGGATGCAGGAATCAGCGATTCAAAATTCAGCGAACGCATGATGAAAAGGGGTATGTAAATGTTTGGAAGAAATAAAAAAGCTGGAATTTTAATGCTCCTGCTTCTATTTGTAGTAGTAAATCTTCCGGCCCAGGGCCTGCAGTTTTCGGGGTATGCGCGGAGCTATACAGGTCTTCTATTAAATGATGCCAATGAATTCTCCATCCTACAAAACACCTTCAACTTGAACATTGAGGATAGTAGGGAAAATGTGGCTTTCAAGATCAACCCATATATCTATCATTATACAAATGAAGATTTGATTATCGGTCTTCGTGAAGCCTATCTGGATATTTACTTTGATAATATGGATCTGCGCCTGGGTAAACAGCAGATCATCTGGGGCAAGGCGGATGGCGTCTTTATCACGGACATCATTTCTCCCAAAAATCTAAGTGAGTTCCTACTTCGGGATTTTGAAGAGATTCGTATGGGAATAACCGCACTCAAGGCAGATTATTATATCGGAAACTCAACGCTAGAATTGGTTTGGGCTCCAGCATTCACACCGACTCAGCTGGCTGAGGAATCATCGCTGTGGGGTCGCTCTCCTGAGTTTGAATCACCCATTCCCGGAGTTATCCCAACCCTGAGCTATGATTATTCACAAAAAGCAGTTCCCACTACCCTGGAGAACAGTGAAACATTCGTCAAGTTTTCAGGTGTTTCTTCATTCATCGATTATGAACTCATGGGTGGCTATATCTTCGATGATGATCCCAGTATGCACGTAGCTGCGGATTTGACACCAGATTCAAATGGGGTTCCTCAACCTCAGTTGACATTGACGCCTCAACATAACCGCTTATCATTAGTAGGCGGAAGTACCAGTATGGATATTATGGGATACGTTGTTCGTAGCGAACTGGCCTATTATTCAGGAAAAAACTTCCAAGCTAATAACACATACCAGCTAGGCCCTGCCAGCATGACCCTTCCATCAGGTCTACAAGAGAAGGATTATCTGCATTATCTAGTAGGTCTGGATTTCTCATTGGGTAGTACCAAGTTAAGCACCCAATTCATCCAGGAATATGTTCTTGATTATGACGAAGCACTTGTTCAGGAAGAGTTTAGCAACATGTCTACTTTCCTGATCAATCGGATGTTCATGAACGACCTGCTCACATTACAGTTATTTTCTTATTATGACCTCACCAATGAAGATGCCTTGATTCAGCCATCGGTTAACTATGACTTAGCTGATGGCTTCGAGATTCTGGCTGGTGCAAATATCTTCATGCCGGGGATCAACAATGACTATCTGGCCTATTTTGGTTACTACGATGACAATGACATGCTCTATCTAAAACTTAAGTACAGTTTCTAAACTTAATAAAAAGAGGGAAAAATGAAAAACTACAAATATCTAGGTGCCGTGATTTCCATTATCGGTATTTTTACAGGTTTGGCGTTGTTCTATCTATTATCAACTAGCTATATGCCGGTCATCGATGGAAAACATGCCGGGGGCCGACCAGATGAAGCAATTGCCGTTATCATCACCTACTCAATGCTAGGCTGGTTTGGGATCTCTGCTGCCGGAATTTGGGGTGCCGCCCTGTATGGCTATCTGAAAGAAGAAAAGTGGGCCTGGATCGTTGCTACCCTGGCTGCCTCACTCCAGATGCTAGCGGGATTCTTCCCCTCCATCCCGGCAAAAAGTATTGATCTGCCAGCGCCAACTTTACCGGTGTTTTATGTTGCCACCATTCTGTGGTTTGCAGTCCTGCTGCTTAAGAAGGTTGATAAGAAAGTCATTGGCCTGTTGTTTGTTGCCGGTTTGGCTTATGTGCTGACCTATGTGGATGGTGTAGCAACTATTTCCAAGTATCAGACAACAACCTACAATGATTTGTGGAAGTCAATGTATATGATGGCACAGATGGTGTTATGGTTCGGTGCCACGGCTTGGCTAGTATTTGCAATAGCCGTGATGAAGCATAAAACCTGGGCTGTTCCGCTTGGTATTTTTGCCGGTATGATGTCCATGATCGGTGGCTACCCATTAGCTATAATCAATATTATTGAAGTTCAGCGCTTTTCAATGTTTCTCCCGGCGCCCATTATTGGAACAGGATTGATCATATACTTATTGCTTCCCGGTACCAAGAGACTCATCGAAGAGTGGGAAACGACATAAATATTATTGAGCTTAACAATAAGGTGTGGACTGGGTGTGTTAGGACTTGAACCTTTCAGCTTCACTCAGAACAGCTTGCCCTGCAAGCCACCCAGTCTATGCACTTAATCCCAAGCTCGCAGACAGAATAAATAATGATCAATAAAATTCTAACACACAAAAAACTCAATCTGCTTCAAATGGGGTTGATGGTGCTCATGTCCGCATCTGCGATCGGGCAGCAAAAGGTTGCCCTGGTCCTAAGTGGTGGTGGTGCTCAAGGCATGGCTCATATCGGTGTGTTTAAGGCATTTGAAGAATACAATATTCCCATAGATCTGATTGTAGGAAGTAGCGCTGGTGCTTTAGTTGGAGGACTTTATGCAGCAGGAGTTACTGTTGCAGAGATGGAGGAGATGGTTCGCGATGGAACTATCGAACATTTGTTTGTGGGCCGACCTGAAAGATCCGACTTACCAATCTGGAAGAGAGATGAACTCTATTTAGGGAACCTATCTCTTGGGGTAACAAATCGTCAAATTGTAAGTTCCTCTGGCTTATTAGATGACAAGCTAATCTGGAAAGAACTGTTTCTATTGACAGCAGCCGCTGATTATCAAGCAGGCTGGAATTTTGATTCGCTTTATGTCCCTTTTCGAGCAGTGGCCTCTGATCTAAGAAAAAAAGAACCGGTTGTTTTTAATTCTGGTCCATTAGCCAACGGATTAAGGCCTTCAATGTCTATTCCACTGATCTATTCCCCGATTCAGAAAAATGGGCAGGTACTGGTAGATGGCGGAGTCTATGTCAAATTACCAGTGGAAATTGCCTTAAATGAAAAGCCTGATTTTGTCATTGCCGTTAGTGCCGAAGATGCGCCAGAAGAGAATGGTGAGATTCATGGAATAGGTGGCATGTTTGAAGAGATTAACTCCACTATTTTAGCAAGCGGTGATTCAAGTAAAGTTCGGGGTTGGGACTATTTTTTCAGGATACCCACTGGTGGCCATCATGTGTTAGATTTTCCAGCTGGCGAAGCACTTATGGAGGCAGGCTATATCGCCGGGAAAGAGGCTGCCCTGGCCTTGATTAAGATTTTAGATGAAAGAGGAATTGAAAAGAGAGAGATTCGAAATCGTGATACGTACAGGGATGCAATTTTTGGAAAAATGTTAGCGCTCACCCTAGAATCTAAGGGGGCGAATTTTGATCCAAGTTTGATTCGCCGTAAACTCAAAATGCCGGACTCCATTAGATTCGACCAAAAGAATATAGAGAGTCTCATTAATGATGTTTATGCGACTGATATTTATCAAGCAGTGATCCCATCACTTGATCGGGATGGAGATATCATAACCCTGACCCTTCTAGAAAAACCTGATGTTCGTACTCGAGGTAGGATAAATATCAGTAGCGAGGGTGGGATGACACTGTTTACTCGTACTGACAAGCCCATGTCACACTTTGGTGGGCTAGTACAGCTTGATGTGAATTTTGGAAATGTTGCAGGTGGCGTGAAATTGGGTATATATCCAATCTCATATCATAAAACCGGTACTCACTTACCCTTCTCAATCAGACCGGCAATTGAGGCTAAGACTAGTTATCATAATTACAATCTACCCGCTGCAATACCTCTGGCAGATCGCATCCATTCCTATGAGTTCAGCATTAACTCAGCAACCATTGGAGGCTGGAATCGTCAGATGCTTATCTATGGAGGAATAAGAAGCGATGAACCAGGACAAGTAATTGATACGAGTCTGAACTTTAATTTTCCACCACAGCTTAATCAAACAACGCCCTTTGTGCGGATGATGTTTAAAGAGGATCATATTGAGCGGAATCTTCCCAGTATGATGGGTTGGAAATTCGGACTCCAGAGTGATTGGATCTGGCAGAGCGAAGTCATTTTAAACCAGAGTCACTTATGGACTACGTTTGGTGGTAATCTGGTTTTTGGATGGGCCGGTATGTTCACCCTTGATCTATACAGTGGTGATAGAAGCCTTCCGGTATCAATGATGGGTCGCATTTCAAGTCCAGTGGCTTTGAGTGAAAAATATTATATGTACTTATGGGCAGAAAAGACATTGAATGTGTCAATACAGGCTTCACATTCCCTTATTAGAGATGACTTGAAAGGCGAGCTTAAGTTAAGCCACTCCCGGTTTCAAAACCCAGTATGGAGCGGTTTAGATGAATATGAAGACAAGGGTCTTTCAGCCCTGGATATTTCAATAAATTATTTAACGATTGTAGGCAAGTTGAGTGTTGGCTGGTCATTTTCAGAACTGGAAAATTACAAAGGTACATCATGGACCCGGATAGGGATCACCTTATGAGCCATTTTTCTAAACTCAGCCTGATCCTATTGGTGAGCAGCCTTTCCATCTTTGGCCAAGAGAAAACTTCCGATAGCACTACCATAGCGCATCCACATCGAAACGCTTTTTTTCATGCTTTAGGACAACCCGCTGCTATCTGGGCTGTCAATTGGTATTTGCTTGATCAATTTTGGGCTGATATCAGTATTAAGACCCTACAAAACAATATTGAAAATGGCTGGGTCTGGGATGAAGATGGGTTTGATGTAAACCAAGTGGGACACCCGACTCAAGGTGCCCTGGTTTATACTGCTGCACGTGCTCAGGGTCTTGGCTATTGGGAGTCGTTGGCCTATCCAACCTTAGCCAGCTTAATCTGGGAGGTTGGTCTGGAGAATGAGAGCCCCTCAGTCAATGATATGATCACAACGCCAACCAGTGGCGTAGCTTTCGGTGAAATTATGCACCGTATGTCTATTCTCACACTGGGTGAAGGCAAAGTAAAACCAGTATGGCGCCAGGTTTTATCTGGGGTGATCAATCCAGTTGGATATGGATTTAATCGGCTGATTTTTGGGTCGGATATCCATAATAACTATAAGTATGAACCAAGGCCTGTAATGGCAGGTGTCTCTGTAGGGGTCGGTCCTGGATTTGAAGCTGATTCACCGGAAAATAAAGCCCCACGAAGATTTGCTCGCTTTAATATTATTTATGGCAACCCTTTCTCTAAGCATAAAAATTTTAAGCCATTTGATAATTTCATGTTTGTTAGTGTTTTGAATGTTGGACGAGAAGATTATGTAGGTGAGATCTATGCCAGTGGTATGGTGTTCCGATTACACCAATATGAGCAGAAAAGGCATAAGGCAAGCCTGGGTATTTTCCAAAACTATGATTTCATGAACAATGATGATTACAAGGTCTCTAGCTCAAGTATTGGCCCTGGAATGATGCACATTTTTGCATTTAGTCCTGAACTTTCATTTCGAACCCAGTTGGCAACTTCATTCATCTTTATGGGCAGTGCTGGTGATATTAGCGATGAGATTCCTGAAGATGGTATCGAAATAAGGGACTATCATTTTGGTCCGGGCTTTAGTGGTAAATTGATGACTAAAATTAACTGGGTAGATCGGGGTGAACTATATCTACGCTTAAAGCGGTATTTTATTTATGTCATGGACGAGACTGAGGTTGAAGGCTTTGAGAACATAAACATTCTCAATGTGGGATTCCAAGCCCGGCTTCTAAATGCATACTCTTTGGGTGGTGAGTACGGTAAAGTGGGTCGATCTGTCACTTATTTGGATGAATCTTGGAGGGATAATTTGCAGACAGGAAGCATTTATCGCTTTTATATCCACTATCATATCGCTGATACGCTATTCAAAAGAGGATGAAAGACTTAACAAAAACAGAAAGACAAATGAGTATGAAATGTGTTTTAAACTATGTGGAGCAATATAATGAAAATAAAAGATAGATCAGTAGTCACCTGGATAATAAGTTTGGTAGCCATTGGTTTTGGTTTTATGACAATAAAATCTGGGTTCGCAAACCTCTTTGTGCCTGAGACGCGAGCGGCAGCCGGAGACATTGTTTTATTTGTCCTCTGGATAAATTTCATAATGGGTTTTGTTTATGTCATAGCTGGGGTTGGCATCTTTCAGGGAAAAGCCTGGGCTAAAAATCTGTCCCTGGTAATTGCCGGGATAACCCTGCTCACGTATGCAGCATTTGGAGTCAATATTGCTTTAGGCGGAATTTGGAAGATGAAAACCGTTAAAGTGATGGCAGTCCGAAGCCTGGTTTGGGTTGGCATAGCTTATCATACAGTTTCAGTAACAAAAACAGAAAATTAAACTTAAAATAAAGAAAGTATAAAAATGAAAATCACAAAAGAGACAATTGTAGCAGATATTTTAAAAGAGTACGGTGATATAGAAGACGTAATGACAGCTTTTGGAATAAAAAGTGTGGGTCGTTATTCCATCCGAAAGGTAATTACCAGATTCCTCACGGTTGAACGGGCTGCAAAAATCCATAAAGTACCGCTGGATGAATTCCTTGTAACCCTAAACAAGGCTGTTCAAATGAAGGTAAAGTAGACAAATTGTTCCAACCATAGATAATTCATTACCGTCTTTGCGAGAAGTGATAGCCTGCCCTGAGCATAGTCGAAGGGAAGCAATCTCGAACCGCAGACCACCACACTCACTGGTTCCTGAGCCTGTCGAAGGGTTCGCTCGCGAAGACATAGTAAGGCTGATTCGGTGTTTATTTAGCTAAGGTAGCCCAAATAATTCCATAAAACATAAAGCAAAAATAATTATGAAGACACTAGCTGCTAGCATCACGACAGTCCTACTAACCGTATCCCTTGCCTGGGCACAAACTGGCGATACAATAATTGGTAAATACCATCTACCAAATCAACTGGATATTGAAATATTTGAATCAGATGGAAAATATTATGGAAAAATTATTGGACTCGATGGATTTGCTGATGGACAACAAAATGATATCCATAATCCTAACAAATCGAATCAGGATGATCCTCTGCTAGGAAAAACCATTATTAAAAATCTAGAGTTTGATGAATCCGAGAAAGAGTGGGTGAACGGGAGCATGTATGGTCCTGAAAAGGGACTGGTTTTCAATTTGAAGATTACCGAAGCTGGGCAAAATGAGATCAGGGTTGTTGCCTCCAAATATCTTTTCTGGAAAACAATGGCTTGGGAAAAACTATAGTCTACCCAGAGTTACTGCATGAATAAGGGTTCGCTAACAAACACAGCTTGCACCAACACCTCATAGATATAGATTGAGACAATTGTAAGTGAAGAAATATTTTGATGATAAATGAAAAATAAATATGATCTCAATACCACGGAAGACTCAGTATAGGTTAAACAAAATCGCTGCAAATCGTCTGGTTTTTCTGTTTTGGCTTCTTCTTAGTCTCATATTGATATTTTCCTGTGCTTCAGAAAGACAAGCTGGTTTTCGACACTATCCCTACCTGCAAAATCCTGGCTCAACAGCTATGATCATCATGTGGTTTTCTGAGACAAATGCATCCGGACAATTGACATATACGGAGGAAGGTGGGACAAAATCTTCGCAGATAAAATCAACACCAACTTTTGCAGATGCGTTGAAATATTCAACCTGGGAAGATACCACCTTTTTTGAGGATGGTGCCCCTGCAATTCCATTTCGCCACCGAGTGAAGATTGATGATCTCAAACCAGCTACACGCTATGAATATACCGTTGCTCAGGGAGCTGACAGTTTTAGTTCATCTTTTATGACTGCGCCGGATCGTGATGTTCCTGTACGTTTCATCGTATATGCTGATAGCGAAACTGAGCCTGAATCCACTGGCAAACATACTCAATGGGATGATCCCAAAAGTGATGCGCCTCGTACATACCTCATTGACCAGACGGATGGATATCATAATAATCTCCAAGTTATAAACGATCGTGAACCAGACCTGATTATCATTGCTGGTGATTTGGTTGAAAGTGGTGGGGAGCAGCGAGACTGGGATGAATTTTGGCTCCATAATACCAGCCCGGGACATGAACACAGTATTGCCAGTAGAATTCCGATTTTAGCAGCCATGGGTAATCATGAATACTTTGAAGGTCCCAAAACAGGTCGTTATAATCAACCTGGATCAGGGCGGGCAGCAAGTAAATACCTGAGTTATTTTGAATACCCTTCTAACCATGCTCAACGTGGGGAGCAGAATAGTCGCTATTACAGTTTGAAGTATGGACCTGCTACTCTCATAGTCGTCGATCTTTGCAACAATAGTCCTGGTAAATCCGCCGAGGATACAAATTTCTTTTTATTGGGAGAAAACGAACCCGGGGGTGGCTTTGCTCCTGATTTCGGACCTCATTCTGAACAGTATAAATGGATTGAGAAGCAACTGACTGAGGCGCAGCAGAATAGTCTGTTCACATTTGTAGTTTTTCATCACGCTCCGTATTCCAGCGGTCCTCATGGAGTTCCACCCGGAGAAGATGGAAAAACAGACCCACAATCTGGAAGAGCAACCAGAATACTTACTCCAATGTTTTTACAGTATGGTGTTGATGCTGTTTTTAATGGTCATGATGAGATGTGGGAGCGATCCGAAATATCAGGGCTTGAGCTCAAGCCAGATGGAAGTAAATCGGAACACTCAATTCAATTTTATGATGTGGGAATTGGTGGAGATGGATTAAGGGCTCCCATTCAGGGTCTTGAAAATCCCTATCAGCAATTTTTGGTTCATACTGATGTACCCGAAAAGTGGGAAGGTGGAATACTGCTAGACGGTGGTAAACACTACGGTCATCTTGAGGTAGATATTGTTCCTCAGGATTCCGCTCACTGGCAGGCAACCCTAAAGCCAATCTACATTCTTCCACAATTGGGCAAGGATGGTAAAACCTATTCAACATACTCTCGCCGAATGTATGACGATAAAATTACTTTAGTCCGTGCTCTCAATTAGTCATTCTGAGTGAGGACAGCCTAAAAACTAACCACTGTCTGAATCGAAAGCTGATGGTTGTCTTGGTCACCATTGGCGAAATCACTTAGATACTCCGCACGAAATTCAAGTTCCTCCGTCATGGAGTAAGCGAGTCCAACGGTGGTGCGCTGGGCTTCATCAATATTGTTGACTGTTGACCAGTCATCATATCGGCCGATAAGCACCAGAGGTAATTTTAGAATATCAGTCAGGTCAAGATCTGCCTGGAGATAAAGTCCATGATGGGTACTGATGCTGTCAATGGCAGAAAAATCCCCATCCAGAAGATCTTGAGAATAGTGGATTTCCAAACGGGTTGCTAGGGGACCAGTTTGAGTCTGTAAATCACCACCCACAACTCGAGGTTTGGAGCCTTGTTCATTAGTTTGAGTTTGAGTCAGATAGGAAAAACCCATTTCCGCCGCATCAAAAGGAGCATAGGCGACACGACCACCCAATGCGAAACCATTGTCAGAACCATTCACTAGAAAAGTGACTAAAGTGGCTTTCCCAATATCAGTATGAAAGTTGAGACCCAGGTCATTCATACCGTTTATGCTTTTTTCATTCAAGAGGGGGGCTGTGACCAGACGACGATCAGGTGAGGCATTATGCTGCCAGTCAACCCCAAAGGGAACATCAAATTGACCCAGGGAGAAGCCGGTATGGTTGAAAAATGCGCCTCGTACGGCGTGCTGACCATTTTCTTCAAAAAGAGTCAACTCAATAAAACCGGCTCCGGCTTCAAAGGTTCCGGTTTCAGGGTTAAGGGCAAAGGCCCCTTCAAAACTAATTCCAGGACGGAGTGTGGCGGTGATATCCAGTTCGAATTGACCATACTGAATTTCTGGATTCACTTGTTCATCCAGTGGGCTAACCAACTGTATGTCAGCAAAGCCAGAAAACTGTAATTGAGCAAAGGCGATTGACTGCATAAGCAACAAGATAATTATTGGGCTGATAATTTTATGGTATGACATTGTGTCTCTCCTTTAGTGAAATGTTGTCAATGATATAGTATCAATGGTTATGCCAACTTTTATTTTTGTTCTCGTACCGCGACCTATGGGCAAAACAACTGATACCTTATGAGCAATAAATGTCTAACAACAAATAAAAAACATTCCATTTTAATGTGATAAAAAGCACAAAATTACGACAAAAGTGTCGAAGCTCTTTAAGAGTTGTGCTGAATCATACTTTCAGATAAAAGCAGTTATAAATATTTATATATAATGAGGATAAGGTATATTGAGCACGACAGAAATAAGACTAAATATGTCATTAATAAACTTTTGCTATTAACAATAAGATAGTTCTTGCAGATAGATGTTAGTAGGTATAAACTAACTGCGAAATATGAATAAGCTTGACACCAAAACACGCCAGAAACAAATCCTCGATGCATCATTGAATTTGATCAAGGAGGGTGGTATCCAGAATCTCACCATGAAGCGTATTTCTCAGAAGGTTGGAATTTCAGAGCAAGCCATCTACAGGCATTACAAGAGCAAGCAGGACATCCTCTGTACCATTATTAATTACTTTAATAGCCACTTTGAATCTGTGTTTGAAGAAGTGAGTGAGATAGACAATATTAAAGATAGAATGCAAGCATTTATGGATGGTCATCTAACATACTTTCAGGCCAATCCCGCTACCGCGGCAGTCATCTTTTCTGAGGAGATATTTCAGTATGATTCCACGTTAGCAAAAAAAGTTAACGCTCTAGTGGAACATCGCATTGAGGTCATAACCGGTTTTATTGAAAAAGCTCAAGCCGATGGGAAATTCAGGAAAGACCTGGTGGCAAATGATATTGCTTACGTTCTATTGGGTAGCCTGAGATTCATGGTAACTACATGGAGACTGGGGGGATTCAAATATGATCTCACAGTCAGGGGTGAGTCCATGAAAGCAACTTTATTTCAATTGATTAGTTGAAGGGGAGTTTTTTTATACAATAATGTTAGTTGTTATCAACAAACATAACTTAATAGATTATGAAGCGGGGGCATTCGTATGATAAAGGCTAAAAGTCCTATTCCACAAAAGGGCATCATTGGCAATTACTGGAGCTTGATAAAGAGCCTACAAACGGCCATGTTGCTCTTTACGGGAATTGCGGGGTATACAAGTGCCCAATGCCCAGTTGGAGAATCATCACAGATATTAGGTCTGAGTGTGAGTCTTTTCCTGGCCATCGCTGGCAGTACCGTCCTGAATATGGTATGGGATCGAGATATTGATTCCAGGATGAAAAGGACGGCTCACAGACCTCTAGTAAACGGGGCTCTACAAACAAGCCATGCTCTGATGTTCGGGGTAATTATCTCTGTTGCCGGATTGGGTGCAGCCTACCTCCTTGACCCACTATATGCACTGGTCGTTGGCGGGGGACTATTTATCGATGTCGTGATTTATACTATGTGGCTCAAACGAAGAACGCCATGGTCCATTGTTTGGGGTGGTATATCTGGCGGGATGCCCATTCTGGCCGGAAGAGTGTTGGCTGTTGGTCAAATTGATGGGTTGGGTCTGCTTTTCCTTCTCGCTGTCCTATTGTGGATCCCGACCCATATCCTCACATTTAATATAAAAAACCATGCAGACTACAACAGAGCCGGTATACCAACTTTTGCAGATCGTTATGGCTTTATGGCTACACGTTGGATCATTGCCATTTCAAGTGTAGGAGCAACGGTAGCCATTGCTCTAGGCTTATATTCTCTAGGCCTTTCCTGGGGATATTTAAAATTGTTGGCGGTGCTGTCGACCGGCCTCTTGGTTTTGTCAGCCTATATTCTGCTCAGACCATCCGAGAAACATGATTTCTATTTATTCAAATACGCATCGCTCTACATGATGGGATCTATGATGATCATCACGGGCGCAGCTCTTTAGACAATCTACTTGAATAAGAATATTCAAGCTTAATAGGAGGAAAACCTAATGCTTAACAAGACAACCCAACTCCAAAGAACGATTCTTGGGGTAACTGCGGTTCTTGCTGGTCTCTTTATGATGTATCTGGCACCGACCATGGGAATGAAAACCCTCAAGATTGCTCTTGAGAATGTGATGGAACGTCTGATTCCTTTTGATCCGGACTTTTATCCCGCTGTACCGATCCTGGGTGCCACTTATGGTGTTTGGTTCGTACTGCTCTGGATGGCTGGTGCGATGTCACTTGTCATAGCCAAGAAAGTCTATGAAGGAGCAGAGTGGGCACGTGGAACTATGTTGGGACTATTTGCTGTTCCTGCTGTCGCTGGCATGACCATGTTCATCCCTTGGATGGTGCTGGTGGTAAGTGATTACTCTTCTGGCCCTGTCGCTGGAATCTTACCACCACCAGCTAACCTTCCTGTACCACCAGTGTTACCGGTCATGATCTTCGGTCTTATCTTTTATTTTATTGCTCTGCTTGCTGATCAGGATACTATCAAGAATAAAATCCTAAAACTCATCCCGTATACCGCTATTGGTGTTGTGGCCGGAATGGTCTTTATGAACGGACAGCACGGTGTAAGATATTTTATCTTCATCCCGGAATATCTTGAATACACATCTTCATTCCATGCACTAGGCAATTTTTATACGAACCTTGATCACTATGATGCGTTGCAGTTAGTGAAAACTTCTCAAGCCCAGATTAATGCCGGTCAGATTACCAAAACAGTCGAAGCAGTATATGATCCAAATACTTTGACACTGTTGTTAGGTGGATTTATGAATTATTTATCCTCCGCGCTAATGGTTTTGGCAATCCCGTTTCTCGCTCTTAAGAAAAAGATCGGATATTACATGGTTTTGACGACTGCACTAGCAACTGCATTGATTGGTTTCGATGGCTATATCGTTCGTCATTCTTTTGAATGGATGGTTGGTGGTGTAATGTCCCTGGCATTATTCATTATCTTTCAACTACCTATCTTCAAGCCTTTCTATTTGAAGGCAGAAGATATTTAAGTTAATTAAATAACAGCAATATACAGCCCTGTGATTAGCATGGGGCTGTAGCTGTTTTATTAAGAGTCTATGTTTACCTCAGACACTGAAGCAAGTCAAAATATGTATGTACAATTGACGGGAAATATGCATACGGCACGGTAGTTGCTGATGTTAATTACAAATTTAGAAGATGCATATTGTCATCATTTCGAGTTAAGCGCAAGAACAATTCAATGTTAGGAATTGAAGAAATATGAAAAAATTAAAAGAACTATTTCACTTTTTCTTTCAATCAACCAAAGGTTTAATCCTGTTGGGAATCACCTCTATCAGTGTGATTACAGCTGTGTGGGGAATGTTATCGGGACCCATGGTTGAGTGGGGGGTAAGAGATTTCGTTGTCGATTTATTGGGGATGGATATGCAGAGCGTTGAGCGCTCTGGTCGTATCATTATGCTCTATCACGTAATAGCGATGATCGTTGTAGCTATCGAAGTGTACATGATCACCTCTATCGTACCTATGCGAAAACATCAGAGATCCAATATCAATAACACCATAACCGTTGGTTGGATTACCACAACTATCTTTGGTTTGGCCTTTGGCTATTTTGGGCATAATTATTTTTATCACGGTCTGTTTCTGGTAGGTCAATCATTGATCTTTTTTGCAGGTATTCTGCTTACAGCAGCCTTGTATCCTTGGAAGAAACACTTCCTGGTTGAAGAAAAAGAATATGCACACACTAAAAGTGGTTATGACCTAGAACGTATGGCCTTTTTCGTTATGGCCGTTGCCATGTTGGTTTCAGCAGGCTTCGGTGCTGTTACAGGTTCTTTCTGGAGCAATGGCCACGAGACATTCCTGGCTGAAGACCTTATTAGACAACCAGATAAAACAGCCCTTCAAAAAGCTGTTATCGGTCATTTACACATCATGCTGACACTCATTGCAGTTGCCATCACCTTGATTGTGGGACGCTGGATGGACTTTAAGGGAAAGCTACATAAGGTTGCCATACCTACGATGATGGTTGGTACAGCAATTATCTCCGGTGGTGTATGGTCCGTAGTCTGGACACATATGGCTCATACATTTATCTATATAGGGTCCGTATTTGTTATGTTTGCTGCTTTATTGTTGGTGATCTATGCTTGGGGAAGACTGATAAAGGATAGGATTGCAGAACAGGGGATAGAGAACCCAAGTTTTATGCAAAAGTTTGTCGCATTGTTTCATGATCCAATCAAGTTTGGTCCTTTCTGGCAGATGGTGTTTATGAATTTCACAGTCAGTGGCGTTGGAATCTTCATGGCCGTTAAGCTGGAACAAATATTCCGAGTCTGGCCGGCAAGAGAAGAACGTATCACTCTTACAGGACACTGGCATATTCTCTCTGCTATCATTGCCACAATCATCCTGATGTACTATATCGATATTGTTGGGATAAAAGGGAAATTGAGAAAATGGTTGGGATGGACTATTATAATTTGTTCAGATATAGCCTTTGCGGCCGCAACCATATTCTCCATGAAACGTTTGTTCGTGAGTGAATATTACCAAACTCCTCTAGTGAACTGGACAATGTTGGCTATGGATTTTGGGCTAGGCATTATTCTGGTACTTGTCGGTGGAATTTTAATCTGGCGCCTGAAAGATCTTTTTAGTGCAAACGGATTGTGGGCCAAAGAATCGGCCTCACCAGAATTGGAACTTGAGCGGACCGCCGTTTTGACCCAAGAGGGGCGAGACGCTATCAAAAAGGAGATGGAGATATGAAAAGATTAAAATATTTCCTACTCATGACCATGCTATTTAGTGGCACTCTGATTGCAGAAAAACCTATGAAATATGTTGAAACGGGAGTTGATCCGGATGCGTGGGTCATGATTCCTGCCGGTGAATTCTATTTTGGCCAGCATCAGCATGAAAAAAATATAGATTATGATTACGAGATCATGATTACAGACGTGACCAACCAACAGTACGCTGACTATCTCAATGCAGCCCTGGATAGCGGTACCGTCTATATCAAGAATGATACAATCTGGGGTCATCATCCAGGTGATCCTTTTGATGCCTATCTACATGAATGGGAAATTCCTGCTGGAGATTATCCTCATGTTCCTGTGAGTAATCCAGGTTTAAGATTGGATTACAAGAATGGAATATTCACGTCCAAAACTGGGTATGGGAATCACCCCATGGTTGAAGTTAGTTGGTTTGGGGCAAAAGCTTATGCCGACTTCTACGGCTATCGCCTTCCGACTGAAATGGAGTGGGAGAAGGCTGCCAGAGGATCCGGGACAAGCGATTATCCTTGGGGCAATACAGTTGAGCGCAACCAGGCCAACTTTGTCAGTAGTCACAATTTGTTTAAAAAAATGTTTGGTGATGTCGTAAAGACAACTCCAGTTGGCTTTTACAATGGGAAAACCTATGATGGCTACGAGACTATTGAGGGAATCACGCCATATGGACTCTACGACATGGCTGGTAACGTCTATCAGTGGACGGGTGATGATCATCCCAAAGTCCATTACCGATATATGCGTGGTGGATCATATCAAAGTTACGAGTACAGTTTAAGGGTTTGGCCACGCAATAGTGCAGGACCGGAACACACAAGTATGAGCCTGGGTTTCCGTTGTGCTCGGGATCCTGTTGTTGAAGTTGAAACTGAAGCAACAGACGCTGAGGTTACTGAGTAATCGAAATAGCTAGCTAGCCTGCATAGATTAGAGATTGATCGATGCAGGCTAATTTATACCATGTGGGGATATAGTTTTATCAGGAGTTTTCTAATCTATGGATAGAGAAAAATGACAACGATCTCCACTAAAGTCAAACACTACTGGCCATTAATTAAGAGCCTTCAAACTGGACTGCTGGTCCTGACCGGTCTAACCGGCTATGTTTCTGCGCGCTGCCCAGTTTATAATCTTACAGATATTCTCAGTGTAATTGGGAGTTTGTTTTTGGCCGTTAGCGGCTCAACTATCCTGAATATGGTTTGGGATCGGGACATTGATGCTAAAATGGATCGGACCAAGCAACGCCCCCTTCCAATGGGCCTAATAGATCCTAGGGAAGCATGGTTTGTTGGCTTGAGTCTTTCCGCTTTAGGTCTTCTCTGGGCTGCCTCTCTGAATTTGTTGTATGCCCTGATTATTTTTGGCGGTTTATTTTTTGATGTGGTGGTTTATACCATCTGGTTGAAACGTAAAACTGCCTGGTCCATAGTCTGGGGGGGTATCTCAGGCGGGATGCCCATTCTAGCAGGTCGTGCATTAGGTGTTGGTAGCATAGATGAAGTTGGAATATTGTTCATGTTTGGCATTCTATTTTGGATTCCCACTCATATACTGACTTTTAGTATCAAGCATGCTGATGATTATGCTGCCGCCAGCGTACCCACATTCCCATCTACTTATGGTGTGGGCACCACTCGGATAATCATCTCAATTTCAAGCTTTATTGCGGCTTTTAGTATGCTTTTATCAGGTGTTATGATGGGGCTGGGAGCAGGGTACTTGAGACTAATTTTAGTCTTGGCAGTGGGCTTGTTAGGTCTGGCGATGAGTACTATATTCACAGCATCAGAACGAATTAATTTCGGACTTTTTAAGTATGCATCACTATTTATGATGACCAGCATGTTTGTGGTTCTCCTGGGGGCTCGCTAAAACTTATGTTAAATATTAACCGAATTATATTATTGCTGGTGGCTGTGGTTGCCGGCATTCAGATTGTTTCAGGAATTGAACACTGTGGAACCATTCCGATTGCCTATTACACTTTCTCATATGGAATTTTCCTGGTGTCATCACTGCTTATGCTGCTCATGGGAGTTGATATCATTGAGCACGATTTTGCTGCATTAGCTGCCAGCACACTCCCTTTGGGCTTTTCCATGGGGCTGGTTGCAGCGTTTATGTTGGAGTATCACCTGGCCTATTCATCCCTGGTTTCTGTATTATACGGAGGCTTGATCATTCAAAAATTAAGGGGCCGGGATAAATCGGCACTATTGTTTCAGGTTTTGTTACATGGGTTGACCGGTCTGGTTTTATTTATTATGCCCCTGGTTCTACTTATTCAAGAAACCGTTGAAGTAGGTTTCTTAGGCATTAGTGTTGGAACCGGTCTGGTTGCGATCGGAGGAATGGCTCTAGGCTTTCTAAAATCCGGTAAACCGATACTTAGTAAAGATCAGATATATTCAATTTTTCCAGGAGTTTTGTTGTTGGCAATCCTAGGATTTTCGCTAGGCATAGGCAATCGTTAGACTCTGAAAAATATATAATTGTATACTCGCAAGAGTAGCAAAACACATCTTAAATAACGAGGAGGAAAAAGATGAATTTATTTGATCAATTGGTTCTACTGGCAACAGGTTTGGTTGCTATTTACGCTATTTGGATGCTCATGGGGCGTCAGAAAGATGAGGCAACCAAGCATTTCGCAAACATCTATTTCATGATCTCATTTGCCGTGTTACTGGTTTCAGGTCTTATGCTAATTGCCTTAGGCTGGGAAATTCTTGGTCTATTGGGGCACGGCAGTGGAACAAGCAGGTTTGTAGCCGTTGTTGCAACATTGATTCCATTTTCATTGGCAACAGGTCTGGTTTCCAGGTTCTACCCTGAACATGAAAAAATGTATCTCAGTGCAATGATTCTTGGTGTGGTTTTAATCGCTGTTAGCCGCTTCACAGATATGGGTACTTTTGCAAAGATCATTTATCCGATCTTCCATAGTATCGCTGGCCTCACCATTTTTGTTATTCCTATTATGGAGTTCAAAAAGGGTACGATGAGTAAATGTTTCTTATGGGTTACACTTGGTGGTACTCTCATAGGCCTGGGTGGTATTGCATTAGCTTTCCTTACCGCTGGAAAACAATTACTATTCTTTTCACCAGAGTTCGTATTAATGATTCTGGCACCACTGCTGTTTTTGACTGCTTTCTCCTATATGTGGGGATTGAAAAAAGGTGACAAATAGTCAGGGTAAATAGTTAAAAGCTTGATTTATGGGGCAGGTTTTTTAACCTGCCCCATATGTATACACTTCCAGAAAATCTCATATATCGTCTTTGCGAGGAGAGAAACGAAGACGCAATCTCGAGACTGAGATCGCCACGTTCATTACATTCGCTCGCGAAGACTAAAACTTGATCTATCTTGTACCACATGAAAACTATCTTACACGTCCCTAAAAGATATCTATTACTCGTCTCCGGACTCATGTGGAGTGGGGTGGGAATCATGCTGCTCTCACTGGCAACCCGCTGGCTACAAAACCTTGAATATGAAACACATTGGTTAATTATTCTGGCAGGGATTGTTCCAGGTCTCTTGATCGCAGCTTTTGGTTTCACCAGAATTGTCCAAAAGAATATCAAACGTATCAATGATTTAGAGCCCTCCGTTTCCATTTTTGCCTTCCAGGATTGGCGCAGCTATGTGCTGGTGTTAATTATGATGTCCATGGGTATCATTGTCAGAAACACGGGCTTTATTCCCATGATCTTGAAGACACCAGGGTATTACACCATTGGCACGGCTTTATCCCTGAGTTCAATTAGATATTATCAGGTATTCTTCAAGTCTCGCTGATAGCTATCTCACTATTCATAGAAAATTCAATATGCGAAGTATTTGCCCATCTCAGGGCAAGGGGTCATTCAGAAGTGATCAAGATGTTAAAGTTGAAGTAGGATTTACATTTCCAGGCGGGGATTTGAATCCCCGCCTGGAAAGTCAACTATTAAGTGAAAATAATGGATGCTCCAGCTGATTTCTCGTAGAACTCACCCACTGTGAGTACTTCGGAGACCCGATCATCAAGATCATCTTTGGTCAGTTTAAACATATCCATGGCCAGTTTACATGCGAATACTTCGCCACCGGCATCTGTGAACATCTCTATAAATTCTGGGATCGTAGGAATGTCCAGGTTTTCCATCTCATTCTTCATCATCCAGGTGGCAAAATTAGAAACACCGGGAATGGCTCCCATGAGTGTTGGGAAAGGCATGGTAATAGGCATTTTCAACATGGGCATAGCCATATTCATCGCCGGGTTTCCAACAGTAGCCACTTTTAAGGAGTTCTGAGTCTTTTTGATCAAGGCTCCTAATCCAAAGAAGGTGAAGAAGATAGAGGCTTCCATGCCTTCCATGCGGGCACCATTCCCCATGACGAGGGCTGGATATACATCTACCAATGATCCTTTGGATACGATCAGGGACACTTTTTTGATTGGTTCAGGTTGTTCACTCATAATAGATCTCCTTAGATACAGCCCTGAGGCTTGCCTAGTCCGGCGATTTTAGCAGCTTTTTTTGCTGGACCACCAGGAAAGAGTGCATACAGTTCCTTGGTCGGGACAACATTCAGCTTATTCATTTTACGAATTGAAGGTGCTGTACCATTTGCTTCAAATTCTTTACGCATGAAATCCACTACTTCCATGTGTCTATCTGTAAGTGGGTCGATACCCTCTTCTTTGGCAATGGCGATTGCAATCTCTGTATTCCAAACAGTGTGGTCACTGAGAAATCCTTCACCATCCACGTCAACAGATATACCTGCAAGTTCTTTTGTAGTCATATTTATTCTCCTTTATCTCGTTCTTGTTCATTATTTGCTATATTTTTTAGAAAGGCAATTATAAAACCCAGGCCACGTTTCATCTCAGGCGTATTGAGTTCCCTAAAGGCTTTCCAGAGCGATACTTCCTTGATACCTTCAGTATCCAGATTGTCAAAAATGATGATAGCATTTTTAACTGCACCCACCATTTCAGGCTGAGTAATAGCTTTTACTGTTTCCAGTATGGGAACAATATTGTCAGCCAGGTCTCGGACATCTTGGGCTGAAAAATGCTCCACGACATTGTCGGCTATTTGGACTGCTTCACCGGCAAATTCGAAATACTTAGCTCGATCGAGACTGTCCAACTTCTCAAGCGTGTCATTAAATAGCTCTTTCCCAATGGGCTTGAAATCTTCAAAGAAATCCAGTGTGCTTTCTAGCTTTCCGATCACACCGGTGATGTTATTTGTGTTTCGAGCAACCAGTTTCATCAAATGAAGAAAATCACCAGTTTTGACAAAAGGAGCTATATCTTCAAATTCTTCAATAGCCCCAGCAAACAGGTCTTTGGCAACCCGAGTGAGGTCCTCTTTTAGATCCTCCATCTCCTGGCGTTGCTTTTTAACCAGAGCCATCTCCTCCGAGATGCTATCCAGAGAAGCTTGGATCTGTGCCAGTTGTTGAGTTATATCAACTTCGGCCATATTAGGCTCGCTTTCCGGCCATTAACATTTGTGATTCGATAGGAAGTTCAGCCCCCTTCAATAGCAGGTTCCAGTACATCCAACGAAACATCATTTTGCCATAATGATTCATCCGAGTTTCTTCTAGCAGTGAGAAGGGTCCCACACCCGGGAGTGGAAATTTTCCAGGGAGAGGTTCTGTATCATAATTGAAATCAATGAGAATCCCTTTTCCAAAGCCTGACTCGATGTAACAGTTTGCGTGTCCATCAAACTTGCCCTTGAGTGGTCTTCCATCGATGAAACTCAGAATGTTATCCTGAAGAATATCCGCCTGGAAGTGAGCAACTGAACCAGCCTTTGAGCTTGGTAGATTGGTCGCATCGCCGATGACGAAGATATTCTCGTGTGCATCTGATTGCAGTGTGAATTGATTGGTTGGAATAAAGTTTAACTCATCTCCAAGGCCAGAACGAGCGATCAGTTCATCACCCATATTGGTTGGAATTGTGATGAGTAGATCGTAATCGATACTTGTTTCATCCCATGAAACCAGCTTATTGTTCTCATGATCAACTCGAGCTGTGTTGAAATCAGGGGTTAGACTAATATTCTTCTTATTAAGAAAATCCCCAAAAACTTTGGAGGCTCTTGGTTTGGTAAAAGCGCCTGGAAGGGGTGTTACAAATTCAATATCTACCTTATCCCGGATGCCTTGCTCAGTGAACCACCAATCTGCCAGAAAAACGAATTCCAGTGGAGCAACAGGACATTTGATGGGCATCTCAACAATATTGAGAACCATTTTCCCGCCTTCCCAATATTTTAAGTGCTGCTGTAGGGCTGTGGCTCCCTCGATGGTATAGAAATCAAAAATATTCTTATGCCAGCTGCCTTCTTGCATGCCTTCTGTTTCTGCGGGATTGATTTTGGTACCCGTAGCAACGATGAGAACATCATAGGGAAGGACTTTTCCGCCATCTAGAAGAACCTGGTTTTTCTCTGCTTCGATCATTTCTATTTTTGAGAAAATGACCTCCACCCCCGGAGGGAAGAAATCACGTTTAGGCTTTATAACATCTCTTTTATTGTAAATACCAAATGGGATAAATAGAAATCCAGGTTGGTAATAGTGAGTTTCATACTGATCAATAATGGTGATATGCCACTCTTCTTTATCCAAGAGGGCTTCCATCTTATTTAACATCATGGTACCGGCAGTTCCAGCCCCCAAAATGAGAAGTTTCTTCATCTTAATTAGCTCCGTATTGATTGATTACACAGATGTGCAATAGGTTGATTGTTATAAGTGTTTCTGAATTGACGATCAGGGTATCCCTTCTTTCTTGTCAAGTCTATCAGACCCCCTTCATTCATAATAAATACAACAAATGCCATACCAAACTATTGCATCAAGCACAAGAGTTGATGAATATGATCTATTGATGATATTATTTCTCTTGTTAAACAAAAAAAGCCCCAAACAATCAAATGATTACTTGGGGCCTTGAGCTATAAATTCAGCCTGAAATCGAAAATCAAAATCAGGCTAAGATCAAAAGAATTAATCGACTAAGTCAATAGCCTCGTCGAGTAGTGTGGCTGTATATGCTGGATTATGCACACCAAGACTTCTATCTTCTGTTATAACGGTGTAGTTCCACCAGGCTTGGTAAACAGCATTCGTATAGGTACCATCATGTAAATGGCCAGTACTGTCAAGAATGCCCGCGGTAATTAGATGACCACTTAGAGTGGCTAGCTTGGCTGCAGTATTGGTTTGTCCACTAAAGACATCAAAATCTGTGGCACTGGTATGACATCCAGCTGCTTGGCAAGACTCTACGGTAGCCCAGAATGTATGACCACCCTCAGCGTTGATACCATCACCGGCAGCTTCTGTCATATGGCAACCCACACAACCTGCATCAAGATGGCTGGCATTTGGTGTTCCAGTTGAGGTAGCACCAAGATTAGCAAGCAAGATATTTGATTGTGGTCCATGATGTGGTCCATCATGTCCACCAACTTCTACGGAATCAGCAATTCCATCCCAATATTCGGCAGGTCCTCTACGTGCCTGGTGACAGGAAACGCAAAGATTACTGCTAGGATCAACATCCAGAGTTACTGTTGCATCAAAAGTTGCTGCCGCAGCATCAGTGATGCGTAATGCATAGTCAGTAGCTTCGAATGTTTTGTGCAGTCCGTGACACGTTCCACATTCCCAGGCTTCAGGGACAGTAACATTATCTGCCACGGTTCCAGTTGTTGCAAATTCAACAAAGCCATTACCAGAGTGGCAACGTGCACAACCACCACCATAATAATCACCATAAGCAATAAACTCACCAACACCATGTTGTGAGCGGGCTAGTTCGATTTGATTGTCAACAATATTTGCATCGCTGTGACATTCGAGGCAGGTAACATTGCCGTCAGCTCCATCAACGCCATCAGTTCCATCTGCGCCAGCAATTCCATCGGTACCATCAGCACCAGCTGGTCCTTCACAAGAAATAGTGAACATCACCATCAGTGACAAAATCATGAGTGACAAAATTTTTAAACCTTTAAACATATCTCCTCCTGTTATTATTTAACATTGTCAACAAATTGCAATATCAATACCAAATAGATTCAGGTATATCAATTGATTGTAAATCACAGTTAGTGGTTAGTGCACTTGTCAAATATTAGTTTGGCATCAACAATATCTGTAAAATTAACAATAATAGTTAAATACCTCTGTTGATGTATGCCGGGATGATTGCTTATTATAGGCAAGATTAAAATAGTTTAATCTTTGTTTTATGTAAATATGACTGAAGAACTGAACTTCAATTATTTATAATAGGAAATATTAATTCTTGTTTATGGGAAAGCATATCCCAAATGAAGAGAGCCTTAGATCAGGTTAACCGAAGAGATCATGGCCAGATAATTTTCATCTGGAATGTAGTCTGGGATACTATTGCCAGACCCCAGTGCATAAGCACCCAGTGATAGGCTCTTTTCTAGCATGAGTTTTGATCTTTGTGTAATTTCATCTGGAGTGGATCTGGCCAGGAAGTCCATATCAATACCTCCAAGGATGGCAATTCTGTCACTCCAGAGATCAAAGGCATCTTCCACAGGTGTGATCTGATCTTCAAATGAATGCTTGGCGTCATACTGCAGATCAGTGATCACATCATCCATGACATCTTTTAGCTGTCCACAGGAATGAAGAATAGCTGGCTTTCCGGCATCATGGATGGCAGAGACTATCTTTTTGTGCCAAGGGAAAACCCATCTTCTCAGCATGTCAGGGGAGAACATGGTCTGATTTTTAAAGCCCCAATCGTCATTAACAATGCAGGCTCCCATGGTTTCAATAGGAGCCACTATTTTATAAAATCGTAAGAGACGACTACCAACAGCGTCAAAAATGTCGGTGGTTAAGTCTTCATCCAGCATCATCATCATGCTAAGGTCTTCAAACCCTACCAAGTCAATTACATTCTCTAAAACACCACCATTTCCACTGGCAATCAACTTCATCCCATCTGGTAGTTCAGAGTGTAGATCATGATAGAGGTCGTAATCACCCAACTCGGGATCCGGCCAATTATATTTATCATAACTTTCACGATCAGATATCATGTGGCCAGAATTGAGGGATCGGCTTGCCTTCTCCGCTATATTTCCCTTGGGAAAATTGAGCGTATTTGTTCTCCATGCGGAGATTGTTGTATAGTCGTAACCGGCATTGTAGAAGGCTTTGATCAAGCGCCTAAAGGGAGCCATGCGGGAGGACTTATCTTCATCCTTTTCACCAGACAATATTCCCAAAAGCCGATCATTCATGGCGAATTCAAACAGAACTGGTTTAACAGGTATCTTACCGTGAAGAACCGTAAGCAACTCTTCAAAGTTTGCCTGTAGTGGCTGTCTTTGATAGTGAAGCTTAGTCATAACCAAATTCACCCAGTTCATTGAGTGTTCGATCATTATCCAATACCGTTCCCTTGTCACAGATCAATCTGACCCCTCTGGTTTCTATAAATATTTGCTTGCCTGAACATAAGTGGCTGAAATATAATATGTGACTGTCTAAGCTGATATATAAGATATTGAAGGCTGGGGGTAAGGTTAAAGTCGTGTAAAATGCCCTAGCGCCTTGAAGAATAAACATTTAGCAGTATATTGTGTTTGGTGATCACTCCATGCTATGTAAAGATCAAAAGGGGTATTTCTTGCGTGTTAGATTAATAGTTTTTGCGACCTGTTTATCGATTCTCCCATTCTTATTAGTTACCTGTGAAAAAGACAAGGTTTCGACTGAAGAGGGGGCTATTGATCTAACAATACTATATACAAATGATGAACATGGATGGATGGAAGAGACTGATGCCACTGATGGAGCAGCAAAACTCATGGGCATCTGGAGAGATAGGGAGGGATATATTGAAGATGATGCTTTTCTAATCCTGAGTGGTGGAGACAATTGGACTGGACCGGCGATATCAACCTGGTTCAAGGGGGAGTCCATGATAGAGGTTATGAATGCAATGCATTATGATGCCGCAGCCATTGGTAATCATGAATTTGATTTTAATGTAAGTGGTTTAAAAGCACGAATTGATCAAGCCTTGTTCCCCTATCTTTCGGCAAATATCCGTCTAAAGGGTACAGATAGTATTCCAGACTTTGTGTTGCCATACACAATCATCGAAGCCAATAATATTCAAGTAGGGATTATTGGATTGACAACCACCACTAGCTCCTATTCCGCCTTTCCTGCATTTGTAGAGGATTTTGATTTTATTGATTATGAAAGTGCTCTCCAGGAAATCGTCCCACAAATCTGGGGAGATGGAGCAGAGATAGTATTGTGCATTGCTCACATCTGTTATAGTGAAATGCGAGCTTTGGCTCCAACTGCTGAAGCCTTAGGCATAAGCATGATTGGCGGGGGACACTGCAATCAATTAATCTCTGAAATCTATAATGGAAATGTGGCTCTGATTGTAGGAGGATGGCAAATGGCAAACTACGCCCGTCTGGATATTTCATTTAGCGAGGATGATATATGTGTAATTGGGTTACAGGCTGAAACTGGTGCAAATATAAACGGGGTGGCTGATACAGATATCGAAAGCATTGTGAACGTTTGGCAACAAGCCGCCAATGAGGCATTAGGAGAAGTGGTTGGCTATGTGGATACAGAAATCCCAAGATATTCTCCCCAGATGCATAACCTGGTTACAGACTCATGGCTGGCTACTTATTCAAGCGCAGATATTGCAATAACAAATTCAGGTGGCATCCGTCAGCAGATCAATATCGGTGATATTACAAAGGGTGACATTGTTGGTGTTTTACCATTTGACAATAATATCCTTGAGCTAAAACTTACCGGATCTGAGGTGATTAATTGTCTGGGGAACAATGTGGTTGCAGGAATTACAACGACAGGTGGTGCTTATCTGCATGCTGATGGTACTCCTTTGAAGGCAGACAATGTTTATTCAGTCTTGACCACAGACTATTTGTATATCCAGGATGCGAGTAATTTTAGGCTTTATGATAGCGATCCATATTACACAGGTATGAACTACCACCAACCAACAGTGGATTACATTAAATCCTTGAACACCAGTGCTTCAGATCCATTGGATAACTATTTGGACTACCAGTCCCGCCGCTAGAAAACCTAATATTTTATACCAGTTATTCCCGCTTAGATTAAAAGCCAAAGCCATAGGGAATCGCATTCATGAATAAGCCAGATGTAGCAACAAATAGGTCCATGTATTTTTTAGAAGGAAATATTGGAGCGGGGAAGACCAGCCTTGGGAATACGCTCAAGGAGTCAACTCGGTTTGAATTCCTGGAAGAACCGGTAGATAAATGGCGGGGTGGATTCGCCAACAACCTATTTGAAATGTTCTATACTGATATGAAGCGTTGGTCATTCACGTTTCAGATCATGGCTTTTATTACACGGGCAAAAACCTGGGCTGAAATCCTGGCTGAAATTGATGGGGACAATGTGGTTTTAGAAAGGTCAATTTTTACGGATCGTCATGTGTTTGCCAAAAACCTCTATGCCGTAGGTGCCATGAATGATTCTGAATGGCAACTCTATCAACAACTTTGGGATTTTCTGGCTCTGAATTATTGTGAAAGACCTTCAAAGATCATTTATTTACGAACCCCTGCTGAAGTTTGTTTGGAGCGGATTAAAATGAGGGGGCGCAGCGAGGAACAGGCCGTACCTCTTGATTATCTAAAACAGCTGGAAGACTTACATGATGAATGGCTGTTGGAGCATGACAATGTGGTGGTTCTAGATGGAACCAAGCGCTGGAATGTTTCGGAGCTAAACAAGGTGATGACTTAGTACACGTTCTTCCTTTTTTTTATAGTTTACGAATAATCAACAATAATACATAAATCGTAAGTTTACGCTTGACAAGTTAATGTTGTCGATCCATATTCTGTACGTATTTAGAAATAAGTAACGGAAAGCGTACATATTATGCCACATCGAATACTTACAGATGTAAAACTACCAGACTTTCAGGATCGTCCTCAAAAGGAAGGTGATATCCTCCGCACTGCTGAGATCCTATTCATGCAGTTCGGGTACAACAAAGTTACCGTAGAAGAAATATGCCGGGAGGCTAATGTCTCTAAGGTTACGTTCTATAAGTATTTCTCCAACAAGTTTGCTGTATTAGAAGATTATATGAGTACACGCCTAAAGCTGGGCATGGAGACCTTTGATCGCATTAGAACGGCTGACGCAAGCATGCAGGAAAAGATGCAAGCCATGGTTGCTATGAAGGAAGCGGCTGTGAGTCAATTCAGTGTTGTATTTATGCACAGTCTGATGAGTGCCGATAAAGAAATTATGGAACTCATGGAGCGCTGGGCGCAAATGACCACAGAAGCGATGAAGCAGTTCTTTAGCGATGCTCAAGCCAAGGGTGAGATACACCCCGATTACAGCATCGACTTTTTACTCCATGTATGGATGGTTCTTGGTACAGATGCCAGATCAGAAGCTATGATGGCAATGTACAATGATGATATGGTTAAATTGTCCAAAGATTTTATGAATTTCCTGTTCTATGGAACTACGGGACCTCCCAAAGAGGACTAACAAAGTGCTAACTCTTTTAAAAGTCGTATTCTCGCAACTTCTAATAATTTCCACCCTGATAGCGTCTCCATTCCTGGGAGAATTATCGCTCTCTACTACAGCAAATAGTACAGAAGGTGAAAATGTTTATATCATTACCCGGTATTTACCTGCTTTCGAAATTCAGAAATCCTTAAATAGCTCGTGGGATTATGACCTGGAAGTTCGCTGGCAGCTAAACTGGGGGAGTACTCTGGACACCCTCGATTTTTCTGAGTCTTCCTTCAATATGGATCCTTATAGAATTGCATTAAACCTCCAGAGTAGCCATTCAGAATACATCATTGGTTTACAGAAGATCAATTTTGGCCCGGCCAGGATTCTACGACCTCTCATGTGGTTTGATGCACTTGATCCCACAGATCCACTAGAACTCACTAGCGGAGTCACTGGATTATCTGCCACATACCATTATGATTTTGGATGGTCTTCACAAGCGTGGATCCTGCTGGCGGACGATCCCATCGGCTGGGAGGTCTTCCCTGATAAGTCCGGAACCGTGGAAACAGGAGGAAGAATTAATATCCCCAGCAATCAGGGACAAATTGGAGTTAGCACCCATTTCAGAATTGCAGATATTGATACTTTCTATTCTGATGATCTTGACCTCTATGAAGGCCGTATTGGGCTGGATGGCTTCTGGGATGTAGGTATTGGTCTCTGGGTTGAATCTGTTTACAAACATCAAGAACTAAGCACTGAGCCATTTTTGGAACAAATTCAAGCAACGTTGGGCGCAGACTATACAATCTGGGTTGGGAATGGGCTGCATCTCATGGCTGAACACATGGTGGTCAATACCTGGAATAGCCCATTGATTGAAGATCAAACCCTTCAGCTTACCACAGCTATGCTTAGCTATTCTCCCACCATGTTTGACCAGATGAGTCTGCTGGTTCTTATGAACTGGGAAAATGAAACACCATTGGCTTATCTAAGTTGGGGAAGGACCTACGATAATTTCAGGTTTTCGGCGGGAGCATTCTATACAAAACTTGACGAAACACAGAGTAATACTTCTGCCTTTAGTTCAGATTTTTCAGGAAAAGGAATACAATTGACAGTGGCTTATAACCACTAATAGAATTTTGAATAGGAGTTGAAAATGACTGAAACAAAACTGATACACACCCACGATCTTGTAAAAACCTACCCAGTGGCAGATCGTGAGTTTGTGGCGCTAAAAGATGTCAACGTTGATATTGGAAAAGGTGAATTTGCCGGACTGGTTGGGCCTAGTGGCTCAGGTAAAACAACCTTGTTGAATGTGATTGGCTCACTTGATATCCCTTCCAGTGGTTCTGTGAGCGTCCTCGATCACAATATTGGCGCCCTTTCGCATAAACAGGCTGCCAAGTTGAGAAATCAACACATTGGTTTCATCTTTCAAACTTACAATCTGTTGCCCGTGTATACCGTTTTCGAAAACATTGAATTTCCTTTACTCCTACTTGGGAAAAGTGCTGACGAGCGAAAAAAGATGGTTAACGATGCCCTGGAATGGGTTGGTCTGGAAGATAAAGCGGATATGCGCCCTGCTCAGCTGTCGGGTGGAGAGTCACAAAGAGTAGCTATTGCTCGAGCTATGGTTAAAAAGCCAGCACTTGTACTGGCTGATGAACCCACCGCCAATCTTGATGCTAAAAATTCTCACCATATCCTGCAAACCATGGAGAAGTTGAATGCTGAATTGCAGACGACTTTTCTCTTTGCCACCCATGACGAGAAGGTGATGCAGTATATGAAGCGAATCATTTCTCTGGAAGATGGAGAAGTGGTCAAAGACGAAACTAAATAGGAGGATTAAAACATGGTCATCCTCAAATTAGCATATCGAAATTTAAAAGGGGCCGGGATCCGAACCTGGCTGAATGTCTTTGTGCTCTCACTGGCCTTTCTGTCCATTATTTACCTTAAAGGGATGTATAATGGGATGCAGGATCAAAGTATCCGTATTTCAGAAGATACAGATATGGGTAGTGGTCAATACTGGTGTGAAATATATGATCCTTACGACCCACTATCCCTCCCTGATGCTCATGAATCGATACCAAAGGTTTTTGACCCACTTATAAATTCGGGAGTCATAACACCAGTCATGTTTTACCAGGGAGCGATCTATCCTGATAATCGATTGAAGAATGTCATGTTGCGGGGTGTTGATCCCACTCAGGAAGTAATGAATATTCCCACATCTGAGCTGGAGGTAGAATCCAACGGTTTCCTGCCTATCATGTTGGGACATCGCATGGCAAATAGCATTAATGCCAAGCAGGGGGACATTTTCACCTTGCAATGGCGTGATGGGAATGGCGCTTATGATGCCCGGGATGCCCAGGTTGTTCATGTAATGACGACGGAGAACTCAACCATTGATATAGGCAGCGTTTATTTGAGTCTGGCAGTTCTCCAGGATATTACACGGCTTGATAATGAAGCCACCTTGTTGGTTATTGATAAATCATATTCAGGCGAATTACCCGAGTCCACATGGGAATACCAAAGCCTCTTCGCTCTCACAAAAGATATTCGAGATATGGTGGAAATGAAAAGTAGCGGAGGCAGCATCATGTACGGTGTGCTCATGGCTCTTGCCTTGCTTGCGGTTTTTGATACTCAAGTTCTCTCAATCTGGAGACGCCGTCGTGAAATGGGAACGCTCATGGCTTTGGGAATGACCCGTGCCACCTTGATAAAACTATTTACGCTGGAGGGTGGTATGCATGGCTTTTTTGCCGCTGTATTAGCCACACTTTATGGAGCACCGCTGCTCTATCTAAATGCAGTCAATGGTTTAACAATGCCAATCGATGTAGATAGTTTTGGGATGGTATTACCTCAAACCCTATTCCCAGAGTATTCCGTAGGACTGATATTGGGTACAATAATTGTTGTCCTCATTACAGTCACTATTACCAGCTTTATTCCTGTACGCAAACTGGCCAAGTTGAAGCCGACTGATGCACTCCGGGGGAAAATGTCATGATTAAATTTCTTTTAGCCGGAATTCTTCGCGATCGTTCTCGAAGTCTCTTTCCTATTCTAACCGTCTTCATTGGAGCCGCTCTGACTGTTGTCATGACCGGGTATATTGGTGGTATTTTACCGGATATGATACGGTTGAGTTCTCATATGGATGCGGGCCACGTCAAGCTCATGTCTCAGAGCTTCTATGAAAATCGTCATCAAATGCCATTAGACCTAGCTATGGATAATGCGGATGAATTGATTGAAGAACTGGAAGCTCAATTTCCTGATATGATGTGGAAAGCCCGGACTCGATTTGGTGGTTTATTGGATATTCCTGATGAGTATGGAGAAACACGTGCTCAGACCACTGTTGCCGCATTATCTGCTGACCTCATTAGCCCAAATAGTACAGAACTGGATTATCTGAATCTGACAAAATCTATTGTTGCCGGCGGTCTGCCCAAAGATCCATTTGATATTCTCATCGCAAAAAGTATGGCTGAATCCTATGATATTAATGTTGGCGATCAGGTGACTCTCATGACCTCCACCGTGAATGGCTCTATGTCCTTTCAGAATTTTAAGGTGGCTGGAATGGTCGTTTTTGGGATTGCTGCTTTGGATAAAGGAGGCGCCATCATCACTGATCTTGAGGGCGCCAGGATGGCTTTGGACATGAATGGAGGCAGTACTGAGGTTCTAGGATTTTTTAAGGATGATGAGTATACAAGCGAGAGAGCTCTTGCGGTAACAGACTGGGTTAATAGTAATCTGAAAGATGTAAATGATCCATACTCACCCATTGCCTTACGCCTTGAAGATTCAAATGAGATGGCTGGCATGCTACAATTTGCTGGGTCTTTTATATTCATTATTTCCGCGGTATTCATTTTGATCATGTTTATTGTGCTCTGGAACTCAGGGCTGATGAACGGGCTACGTCGCTATGGTGAAATGGGACTGCGACTGGCTGTAGGGGAACAAAAAGGCCACATCTATCGATCTATGCTGATAGAATCCTCTATCATAGGTATCATAGGAACTATTTTTGGAACTGCATTTGGTCTTATAGGCGTATGGCTGCTCCAAGAATACGGAATTGATCTTGGAAATATGGCGTCTAATACTGGAGACGGGATTTACTATCCCAATGTTATCAAAGGAAAGATCATACCAGCCTGTTTCTATGCAGGATTTATCCCTGGACTGATAGCACCATTTCTGGGCTCTCTGGTATCCGGACGCGGCATCTATAAACGACAGACAGCTTCATTATTCAAGGAACTGGAAACATGATAGATAGAGGTGAAATCATTGTCCGTCATGCTGAGCGCGTCATCTCGAGCAGAGTCGAGAGACGAAGTACGACGGACATCATTGCATCAGAATTTAACCATTTTTCGTATCCCTCGACTCCGCTCGGGATGACGTTACGAGATGTTGAAGGAATAAATATATGAAATATCGAATTCTAATTTTAACGATCGCAGTACTGTTTATTGTTCCGAATTCGGATGCACTCGCGCAAAACTGGCCTGATGGACTCGAGGTGATGAAGAAAATTGACATGAATATGGTATCTGAAAACCAGGTTGTTGAATCTACGATGATCGTTCATGGTCGCCGTAGTAGTCGTACGATCACATCTCGCGGATATATGATTAGCGATGAAAAATCATTCAGTGAATATCTCTCACCCCCACGTGAAAAGGGCACAAAGATGCTGAGGCTGGATGATAAACTCTGGATTTATTCTCCAGGGACCAATAGAGTTATCCAAATTGCAGGCCATATGCTGCGTCAATCTGTCATGGGGTCTGACTTGTCCTATGAGGACTTCACTGAAGCTGAAGAGCTGGAAGAAGCTTATGATTGTACAGTAATAGCTGAAGAAACAGTTGGCGATCGTCCAGCACTGGTTGTCGAACTCATTGCCAAAAAGGATGATATTGCCTACGCCAAGCGTAAAGTTTGGGTGGACTCAAAACGCTGGATTGCTCTTAAAGAAGAACGTTATGCTCGTAGTGGAAAGCTTTTAAAAACCACTGAGATCACTGAAGTGTTTAAAGTCGAAGGTCGTTGGTATCCCAAACATATGCTTTTCAAGGATGTACTCAAGAAGGGAAAAGGAACCGAGTTCATCATCGATTCCATCAAATTCAATCAGGATATTCCTGAGCATCTTTTTACTAAGGCGGCACTTCGGAAATGAGGCATGTGTCTTAGGTACACTAGATGGTTGTTCTCAAGCTAGCCCTGCTGAATTTGAAGGGTGCAGGCATTCGCACCTGGCTCAATGTATTCATTCTGTCCATTGCTTTTTTCGCAATTGTATATCTGAAAGGGATGTACAACGGTATGGAAGCACAGACCCTCCATATCTCGGAGGACACGGACTTTGGTAGCGGACAATTCTGGTGCGAGGGCTATGATCCCTACGATCCGCTCTCCCTACCGGATGCTCATGGAAAAATTCCGGAAATATTTGCACCCCTTCGCCAGGCTGGTGTCATAACCCCAATGATGCTGTATCAAGGAGCGATTTACCCTGATAATCGAATGATAAATGTCATCATTCGCGGAGTGAATCCATATCAGACAGTCATGAATGTGTCCACGAATGAGCTGGCTCAGGCATCTGATGAATACATCCCTGTGATGCTGGGTCACCGTATGGCCAAGAGTATCGGCGCCAGGGAGGGCGATGTTTTCACCATGCAATGGCGGGATGGAAAGGGTGCCTATGATGCCCGGGATGCCAGAGTCGTTCATATCATGACCACAGAAAATGGAACCATTGACATTGGAAATGTCTGGTTAGATCTGGCTCTACTCCAGAAAATCACGCGTCTTGAAAACGAAGCAACAATGCTGGTTGTGGACAAGAGCTACCATTTAGAATTACCTGAATCCTCTTGGAAATTCATGAGCTTGTCAGTTCTGACAAAAGATTTGCGTGAAATGATGGAGATGGAGAACATCGGTGGTGCGATTATGTACGGCATTTTGATGGCAATGGCCTTATTAGCAGTTTTTGATACACAGGTCCTCTCCATCTGGAGAAGAAAACAGGAGATGGGAACATTGATGGCTTTGGGGATGACACGCACAACACTCATTACCCTTTTCACCCTGGAAGGTGGGATCCTTGGCGTTCTTGCTGTTCTGCTGGCCACACTGTATGGAGCCCCGATCATGTACTTGAGTTACCTGAAGGGTTTGAATATGCCAGTGGATGTTGATAATTTCGGAATGGTCTTCCCACAGATCCTCTATCCTGAATACACCGTCGATCTGATTCTGGGGACCATTTTCATTGTGCTGATTGTGGTAACCATCACCAGTTATATTCCTGTTCGCAAGCTTGCAGAACTGAAGCCAACAGATGCGCTGAGGGGGAAATAAGCATGTTCGGGTTCCTAAATGATACACCATCGAAATTGCTTACCCGAATCTTTTTGGCTACGGGAATGGTTACTTTCATTGCTATTTACACCTATATGATGGGACTGTTTTCTGAAATGGGGATTGAAACAGATGAATTCAATAGTATCTGGCTTTCATTTGAAGTGGTTCAATTCCAAAACTTTTTCCAGAATCTTAACCAGCAGGGGTTCTTGAATGTCTTCCTGTTCACTCATCAACTCAACATCATTTCAATTAGCGGATTTATGCTGGCATTTCTGGCAATTGGACTGATGCTTGGGAGGCAGATTCCAAGCTCTTCACGACTCTATAAAACAGCCTTTCTGTTCCCCACATTCTCTATCGGTGTGGCCCTCATAGACATTTGTTCATCCATCACCGTCCTGGTGATTGGAATGGACCTGGTTGAGATTTCGAATCGCAGTGCCTATTTTATAAGTGCCACTTATATTAGCAGGGTAGTTATCCTCTATGCAGTAATTATCTGGTTCATGGTAGCTGGTGGTAATATCCTGCTAAGAAGACGCGGCCAGAAAAAGACGCAATTGAGTTAATTAATTACCAGGGAGGAATCCATGAGAAAAGCTTGTGCTCTTTGTATTATACCTTTAGTCCTCATTCTTTTTACTGCAGGTTGTGCAACCTTTCGCTCAGATATTGAGGGGAGTAGCCAACTGGAAGCCAAGAAAACCATGGGTGCTGAGCCTGTTGATGTCCTTTTCATGTCTCGACACTTGGTACAGACGCGGGGTTTGGATGCTATTCCAAAACTTCAACGACCGCATCAGATTTTACATGGCTATGACGATATTCTCCTGGATGCGAGTAAAGAGTTATCCAATCTAAATCGTTATGCTGCCTATACTGAGTTTTCATCTGATATGTCAGACCCGAAACGGATTGCCCTAAAAGACTCCCTTATGGAGAACTATAAACATCGAATGGTCATAGAATTTCGTAAGGAGAAATCATTCTCTAAATATTTCCTCGGTACCCTTGGGTCTGTTCTTTCGTTAACAATTGTACCCATACCATATACTCAGGAATATTATCTCAACGTGGACGTGTATGATGAAGGTGGGCGTTTAAAGAAAACCTATGCTAGAAGCGCTGAGACCACAAAATGGGTAGAAGCATTGCTTCTACCAGTTTATCCATTCCACACAGAGAAGCGCAAAACCGAGGAAGTTTATGTAGCATTTCTGCGCGACGTTTTCAGGGAGATCGAAGCCGATCAAGTTTTGCTAATGTCACCATAGAGATCATTGTTCAACACTAATATTCGGGACTGTTTAGTTATAAGAATAAAAGGTTTTTCAGGTGGATATGAATATATTGTCAGCCGCTTAGAGGGCGCTTGATCAGTATACATATATCAAAAGGTTGAACTGTTAGATGTTAAATAAAAATGTGATGTTGCAACTATTGACTGCCTCACGACTCCTATTGGGCGTCCTATTCTTTGTTTGGGAATATTATTTTGGCCTTGTTGCAGATTATATTGTAGTCGCTGTTCTAATCCTCACATTTCTTGAAGTTTCTGATGCTCTTGATGGATATATCGCCAGAAAATATGGCTTAGTCAGTAATTTCGGGAAGGTCTTTGATCCGTATACTGACAGTATCTCCAGACTCCTGATCTATTTTTCACTATCATTTCATGGTTATGTCTGGCTGCTTGTCCCTATTGTGATGGCCATCAGAGATGTCACCGTATCATATTCACGAATTGTTCTGGTTCAAAACAATCAAAATCCTGCTGCAAGACTATCAGGGAAACTAAAGGCGGTATTTCAGGGTGTTGGAGCTTTTACATCAATTCTATTGCCACTACTCTTTCCTGCATTTATCGAATACTACCCGGCAGGTATATCTATCATGGTCATTAGCGTAACAGCATGGTCTACTTATCACTACGTGAGGGATGCTATAAAGTCATTATAGCAACTGGCTTAATTCTTACAACTGGGTGATTGTTATTATGTGCTGCTGAAGGCGCTGTAGTAGGACTCGATGAGCTTGTCCGGCCCAACATGTTCGAGAATAGTATATCGATCAGGTTTTACGTTATGGGCATTACCAATGGCTTCTACCACTCTTTTTTCAGTGACTGAGAGAGCTTCAAGATCTTCAACTGTTGTGGGTAACCCGACCTTTTTGTAAGCACGTTTTAACTGGTCATAGTATGCTCCATGTGCTTTTGCGGAGATAAGAGCGCCGATGGCAACCAACATACCGTGACTCACAGGACTTGATTTGCCATTGATCATGTTGTAGGCGTGGTAAAATTTGTGCTCAAACCCGGATGCTGGCCTGGAAGAGGAAACACGGGTCATGGCCTCACCACTAGTGGTCAATGCCGCCCCCAAATACAGCAAAAAATCATCTTCCAGGATATCATCATAAAGATCAATTTTTGCCAGGATAGCTTCCCCTGCACTTGAAGATTGGGAGAAAGCAAGATAGTCCATTTCAGCCATCTTTTGATCATATGCTAATTGCCAATCCAGACAGGCTGTTACATTGGAGAGAACATCTCCAATACCAGATCTGATCATATCACGCAGAAACCCATCTGAAGCATTACTGCTAGAATACTTAATGCTAGAGATATTGATAATAACTCCCAAAGGAGTAAATGTTTCCATGGACTTCTGGAAAGCAGTATCAGAATAACCCGTTGAATCTATGACTGCAAAAGGTGATGCGATCCCATCATTGGCTAATGAGGTCGGGATGCTGATAAAGGGAACATTCATTATTTTGGCTAATAATTTTCCAAAATCAACAACCATTCCACCGCCTGCTGAAATCACGATTGAGATCTGTTTCTTTGAATACAGATGATTCCCAAGGGCTTCCTTATCTCTTTTCCAGAAACGTGGTTTTTTGCTGACCCCGTGGATTGCCTCTATCACTTCGGAGTATTTATTACTGGAGGCGATGTACTTTTCCGGAAAGATATTTTTTGAGATGAACTCCTCAAAAAGTTTCTCTCCAGCAATTTTCCAGGTGTTTTTATCTGAAATTATCAGGGGACGCTTCAAAAGTTGCAGGGTCAATTTGGAGGTTAGAAGATCAATGGTACTAAAAGAGGTTTTCTGGATAACCACAAACTGAGGGATAATCAACTTATTTGGGTTTTTCGGTTTTGACCCGATATAAACACCAGAGATTCTGTTTACGAGATAGTCATAAATAATGGGAAATATGTGATCAATAGCCAAGCTCTATGCCCACCTGTTCACTTGTACCATTAATTGAATTCTTATTAATCACAGATGAATATATGTATGGATTGTTACAGAACAACAACGAGTATATGTTAAGTGTCATGCGTCAATCGCAATGGTAAAGTCACGCATTTACCTGGGTCAATCGATCTTGACATCCTATAATAGTACCTTTTAGGGGATAAAAATATATGGGTTGGGAATAGAAGGTTATTATCTGTTATTACGCAAGTAATATTATAAGGATAAATTCAATTGCCAAAAACAATCATAACACTTACTGTTCTATCAGGCATAATATTTCTAATCGCCTTTATTCTGATGTCTGCTTCAAAAGGTGTACGGGTAAAAGGGGCTCATGCCCGTGGTGAGCACAAACGATTGGATAAAGCGAAATTAAGACTCAGAAAGAATCGGGACTGAGCAAATACAGTATTCCAGCGATTCATGCAGTTTGATTTATTACCCTAAGATACTATCGGAAAGTGATTCAACTTAATGGAGAGGCCCCTGCAACAATAATGCTACAAGGGCCATGAGGGTTCTTGGGTAGATATGTACCAGTCCTATCTCTCAAGGGCTGATCATGAAATCGAAGGTCCTCATTAACTTTAGAGTGAATGGACTCTCGCTTTCTATCTACAAATTATTAAAAAACGTTCTCCGTTTAAATCTCTGGTGAGCACTTATGCAAAGATGGTTGTATAAACCAACAGCAACACAACAATCCATGTGACCACGGTAAACAAGATGAGCTTATTAATATTGCTTACTTTATTAAGACTCTTTTTGTTCATCCTTGCTAAAGTAGGTACCAACCATATTTTGGCAATACAATTAAGAGCAAATAGATGTGATAATATTGCCTATATAATGTGTATTGTCTATACACATTATAATTTTGGAGTCAGAAAATTATAAGGAGTGTAAAAAAGTCCGCAGGTTTATGTCTTGATTCAGGATGTTTAGTTTTTTTCGAATGACATTCCTTTGGGTTTGAACTGT
>CAZOBQ010000005.1:0-50525 GCA_964578155.1 uncultured Lentisphaeria bacterium | reverse complement strand
AAGGCCATAGCAAAACCCCACATGCCCTCGCCAAAGGAATTGAAAATGGTATTGCGCGTGTGAATCTTCTGTGGGGTCAAGGCTTCCATGGCAGAAACTAAGTAAAAATGTAGAAAGTAGAAGGTAGAAAGTAGAACGGGCCGTGTTCTACTGAGCTTGCCATCCAGGTCTGCTCGTCTTCCTGAGGTGTCATACTGAGCTTGTCGAGGTGCTCTCGAAGGATAGAGCATTTTTGGTTCTATTAGTTCTATGAGTTATTGCGCTACGAGCTTTGTGTCAGCTGTAAAGGGTTAGAAGTTAGGGGCAAACTATCAGTAGCACCCGGTTTCAACCGGGTGGACAGCGATCTTGATATTTTCATTAACCGTTTTAACGGCTTACAATAAAAAATCTTTCATATCCCAGCATAATTGCGACATTTCAGGAAATAACAGGAAATTATCATGTCTATATTTATTGATTCATCTGACCTAAACCATATTCAAGCTGCCTCTGATTTAGGATGGGTGCGTGGTGTAACGACCAACCCTTTATTGTTGGCTCAGTCAAGTTTAAAACCTGCAGATTTATTGAGCTCCATTAAAGAGATATTTTCAGGTCCTGTATTTTACCAGCTGGTATCAGAGAATTTTGAAACCATGATCGATGAAGCCTACCAGGCCCAGGAGATTCTTGAGAAACAATTGGTAGTCAAACTTCCCCCAAATGATCTTGGGTTTCAGGTTTGTGCCCAACTCTCCAGCAAAATTTCTTGTTGTCCCACAGCCATTTATTCACCTGCACAAGCATTGATTGCCAGCGAGTCTGGTGCTCAATTTATCGCTATTTATGTCAACCGTGCGACACGACTATTGGGGGATGGAATTCAATTAACATTGGATATCACGAAGGTCCTCGAAGGAACACGTACAGAATTGTTAGCGGCTAGTCTTAAATCCCCTGCTGAAGCAGTTGCAGCCTCCACCGCTGGCGCCCAGCACCTCACCCTGCCTTATGAAACATTGGTTCAGATGTCAAAACATGTGTTGAGTAATGAAGCGATTCAGCAGTTTCAAGAAGATGGGACAGGCTTAACAAGCATATAGTAAATTGATTAAGAGTTAAATGACTGGGTTGCGTAAGCAGCTATAGGTCAGCCAGTTACGAGATAGTGAAACAGACGGTACCCCGATTTGTATCCCCGTTTTTGCATTCAGAGCAGCGCAAATATACTATTTCCAAAATTTGACTAAATGATCTTGATCGACACTACTCCATTGAAATGCGGGCTGTTCGTTGCTACTTATGTTTGTAATCAATGCAAAAAATCATTTCCTGGCACATATTCATACATCGTCTTGACAACCTCCGGTGGATACGCGGGAGCACCACCACTGACATAAACTTTTCCATCAAATGAAACTGCAAAAGCCCCAGCTACTTTACTTGGCAAACTGGTTTTTACCGTCCAGATATCGGTTACTGGGTCATACTCTTCCACGCTTGAAAAACCATCGTTACCACTACCTGTCGTCCCCCCAAAGACATAGATCTTGCCATTCACCGCACAGGCAGCAAAGTATCTTCGAGGCTTAGTAATTTTTGCTTTATTTGTCCAGGTATCTGTTGCTGGATTATACTCTTCTACTTGAGATAATCCGATATACGACGTCGGACCAAGTGTACCGCTGATGGCATATATTTTTCCATTCAGCTCAGCAGCTGCTAAATGAGATCTTGGAGTTGGCAGATCAGCCTTTATCGTCCAGGTATCTGTTACCGGATCGTATACATCGACTTCCGCTATTGGCCTTTCCCCACTATCAGCTCCTCCAATAATATAGATTTTGCCATTTACGACGGTAGCGGTAAGTCCCATCCTTGCTCTTGGCATATCTGTTGTATGTGTCCAAGTGTCGGTTGCTGGATCATATTCTTCAATTGTAATTTGGGGGTCCAAATAAAAACTTTCTCCACCCCCAACGGCATATATTTTTCCATTCAGCACACATAGAGCAAAATTGATTCTATCTGAAGCCATGTCGGCTTTAGGCGTCCAGGTGTCCAGAATCGGGTCATAAATTTCCAACGTTTTAAATAAATCGTCAGTATTTGCTGCACCTCCTATCACATATATCTTTCCATCCAACACACATGATGAGTGCCCAAATCTTGCTGTTGGCATATTTTCCAAAGTACTCCATATGCCAATATCCAAAGAAATACTTATTTCTTCATTTCCGCCATTTGATTCGATGCTAATTGTACCTGAATATTTTCCTTCTTCACGATCAGCGTCTGCTGTAATAGTAACCTCATCCGTCTTAGTTGTTACTTCACCACTACTTTTAGAGACTGCAAGCCAGTCAGGTTTATCAATAATTTCCCAGGATAAATCACCACCACCACTGTTTGATATTTTCAAGACACTTGAGTTTGCAGTCTCTGTAAAGGTGAATGAAGTGGGTTGAACATCTAATTGCGGCTCAGTAAGACCGCTGCAAGTGATTAAGAAAAATGATATTGCAAAATAGCATTGAAATAAAATATTTGCCCCTTCATGAGACCCCCTTACATTTCTATATACTTTTAGTCAGCCCTGAGAATCAGAAGGAATAGATACAGCCTGTGGTATAAATTTGAGTTTCAGCGAAGATAGTGTAATTGCTGTGTGTTAGCAACTATATCATAGCTAACTTATCTTATGTCGAGTAGGGGCGTTAGCCAGTTACGGGATAGTGAAACAGTTTGTATCTCGAACGCATCTTCTTACCTGCTACCTTCGATTTCTATTTTGGTTGAATTGTCAATCTAGGAGCTCGCATCAGGTAGAGAGCAATCCAGACACAAATCGAGAAATAGGCGGAGTGCCAGAGCAGAAAACCGAAACCCCAATCGCTATAAGCTTTGGATTCATGTACAATTAATAATGAATCCCGGATGGCGGTCCAGCCAGTTTTTATAGCGGGGATCCCCGTTTCCAGCTGTTGGAAAGCACTCGGCCAGTTCTCCAGGGGCAAGTGATAGAATAATCCGTAACAGCAGTATATGACACACCAGGCAAGAATCAACCGGGTAGAACCTTTCAGCATCTTGAGTGATTCATCACCAACGGCCTTCAGCCGCTGCCATTGCATGAAAGCCAGAGGCAGGATGGAGACAAAGCCTAAAGACCAAAGAGATTCCTCAATGGCGAAGAGAGTCTTACTCTTCATGATCAAGCCCCCATATGCAAAGAATTGAGCCAGGAAGATGCAGGCGATGAGGAAATAAGGAGTCTGCGTTTTCAGGAAGGTCTTAAAACCACCAGATCGTTTATCATCTATTGCAGGAAAGTCAGCATTTACTTGCAACATGGCCAGGGCAAACAAGCCAGCAAACGAAAGCTCCGCTGCCATGGCAAATGTCCGAATCAAAAGCGAGCTATTGAGAACCGTATCAAACCAAGCCATTTGAGTAAAATATCTTGAAACAAAAACAGCTCGGTAAGCCCCTACCAGCGTAAAGATCAATCCCATAATGCGCATGCGGGTTCGGTAGGCCGAGTCACTTCCGTCTTTGGGCTCCAGAGAACGTTTGTAAATCAGGGCAGCGACGCCCAGATTCAACACGTTAATTACTACCATGATCGTCCACCATGGCCAAGCCCAGGTTGTATATGCACTACTCATATTTGCTCCTGTTTAAACCAGTCCTGATAACACTGAATGGAATCTAGCCTCAGCATCATCGGTTCGACTTAAGAAAATAATGACGAGACTTACTATTATTGCTATTTTAGTGAAAACCGTTGAAACGGTTCTCCATTAATCACATATTTTACTACACCCAACTGAAGTTGGGTGTTAATGATATCCATAAGACAGAAACCTCAACGCACATTTCGACGGTCTCAATGCATCGCTTTACGTTCTCTGGGGTGCAAAGTCTCTTGTTTCTAAATAAGACCCAGGAGGATAGAACGAAACCGCGTTTCAGCATCATCAGATCGACTGAGCAAGATGATGGGAACTTTAGCCCCTACCACCACGCCACCAATTTTACATCCACCCAAAAACCGTAGCCCTTTAATGAGGTGATTTGCAGCAGCTGTGTTGGACATGAGCAGGACATCCGTTTTGCCAGAGATTGCAGAAGTCAAACCCTTGCGCTGGGCAGCTTTCTCTGAGACCGCCACATCAGGGGCGATTGGACCTTCAATTTCAAATTCATCTTTCAGTCTGTCTGCTACATTCTTTGCCATGATCGTATCCGGCATTTTGGGGTTCACCTTCTCCAGAAGGGATGCCATGGCAAAACGTGGGTTATCGATCCCAAGTTTTTTTAAGAAGAATGCATCGTTGCGGATCATTTGCTCATAGACGTCCTCGTCCAGTTTCAGATTGATACCACCATCGCTGATACAAATAAACTTATGGTAGGATGGAGATTCCACCACAGCAATATGATTCAATAGCTTGCCCTCCCGGAGCCCGGTTTCCCGATTCAGGACTGCTCTGATGAGCATTCCCGTTGAAACTCGTCCCTTCATGAGGAGGTCTGCCTTATCTGCCCGTATGAGAGCAATAGCGTCCTCAGAGGGAGTCTGGCTATTGATTATTTCAAAGGATTGATCCGTGGAGGCACTCATCTTCTTAATCATTTCCTCATTCCCTAGCAGAATGAATCTTGCCAGCCCCATGGATTGAGCCTTGGATACGGCATCAATAATCATCTGGTCTTCCGCAGCAACAACTGCCACACGTTTGGGTTTACCCGATTTAACCAGACTTAAAAGATCAGCAAAATTTGAAATCATCTATATCTTTCCCCAATAATTAATGGCTGCTAATCATTGATTTGATTAACAGCCACATTTTAAACGATAGAACCAATTTAGACTAAATACTAGTCACTAAGAAAAGAACGAATACCAAATTTGATGAGCAGTTGCTGTGTGTCAATATCTTCAACAGCTGTACCCTTCTCAAAATTGTACTCTGCTTCAACTGACAGACCAACGTTTTTTGCCAAATTTAATAGCAGCCCAGCACTGGCAGTGAGACCTAATTCATTTTGATTTGACCAGATCTCTTCTTCATTGACCAGCACATTGCGAAGGAGATAGTTTGCACCACCCTTTACGAAAGGAGTCAACTCGCTATTTTTACCACCTAAAAAGAAATAAACCCTGGGGCCAAAGTACTTTCCGATATTCTCAATTTCATCAGGATCACCACCACTGGTTGTTTCTTCCTGATGATAGGCTTTTTTATATCCAAATTCCAGACCGGCTGCTAATTGTGGAAAGAGAAAGAGAGCCCCATCAACACCTAAATCCCATTCAGAACTTTTTAGCTCTTGATCAAGAACGGTTGAATAGGTTCCAGCTCCAGAGATCATAATCGTTCCAGAACCTTTTGATGTGGAATAGCTGCTCTGTGCTATGACCGTACTAGCAAAGACAATGATTAATAATAAAAGTAGTATCTTTTTCATGTTGTTCACTCCTTAAAATAATTCTATCCTATAAAATACCTGTAAAACTAATTTTTCAACACACATTACATGTGATTCTTATCAATCACAAGCAAAGCCTGTGATCTCGTACACTACTTAAACTTGAGAATCAGACCTGAATTTGCTAATTGCCACATCGGTCCTGGTCATCAAGCCCTCTTTTAGGGTCGGTCCAATCCGTTTAACAAATCCATCGATCTTGTTCTTTCTGCCAATGAACTCCAAAACTAAAGGCAAATTCTCAGCCAAACGTAATATCTTCAGCGAATGAATTTCGCCGTGTGCTCCAAACCCTTCTCGACCGCGAATAACAGTCCCGCCGGACAAACCACTATCAAGAGCTAATTCCAACAGCAATTCATACAACACTCGTCCATCGTGTTTGTCATTTTCACCAATAAAGATACAAAGTTTTTGTCCAGAATAATCTTCCTGCATAATCACCTCGCATGTTTCGCCACGAAGTTGCAAAGACACGAAGAACCATTAAGTGTTTTTGTGTAGTTTAGTGTCTTAGTGCATTTGTGGCAATAAAAGCATCACCATAATTTAGCCAAACTTACCCCTGCCCACACGGCAATAAGTGTCCCAATAACAGAGACAAAAATATTCGTACCGGCAAAAACCCATTCACCCCCACGCATGAGATTCAATGTCTCAAGCGAAAACGTGGAGTAGGTTGTAAATGCACCTAGAATTCCGACTAAAATGAATAAACGTATTTCCTGGTTCACGATCATCTTTTCCAGGAAAAGAGTTGCTAGTAGACCCACCAAGAAGCTCCCTAGCAGGTTTACCGATAAGGTGCCAAATGGAAAGCGATCACTATATTTTTGAATCACACCACTGAGCCAGTAGCGACCTATCGCCCCAAGAAAACCCCCAAAACCAACACTAATAATTTTACTTAATTCAGGCACATTAACCCTCTTTTTCTCTAAGAGGGGGTATCAAATAGACCCTATCCAGTACTACATTCGGCATGTTTTTAAAATATATCCAGGCAATAAGAATTAAAAGTACAGAGGTGATAACCCAGGCTAAACCCAGTTCGGAAACGGTATTGACATCTTCTAGCGTGGGTATAAAGAGATCACTCAAGGACGAGAGATTAAAAAGCCCATGGACGATGATTGGAATAAGAATATTTCCCGTTTTAACCATGAGCCAGGCCAGCATAAATGCTAATGCCAGCAGTTCAATAAAAGCGGGGAGATAGAACAAATAGGCAACATGGAATAAGGCAAAGATTACCGTTGGAACCACCATAGCAGGGAGAATTGACCCATACTTGTAAAACAAACTTTGTTGAAGGACTCCCCTAAAAAGAAACTCTTCTACTATTGGAGCGGCAATACTACCAGCAATGATGAGAATAAGAATCTCTAATACGCCACCTTGGGATAATTCAGTTTCTAATTGTTTTAAGAACTCAGGAATAGGAAAATAGGGCAGCATAATTAGTTCATAAGCCGTGACCATTCCAATGGCTCCGGCGACGAAGACAATAGCCATAATAAAAGTCAGTGGAGAAACCTCATGAAGTGGTAGGACATCCTTTACACTGACTTTTCGTTGCTTTAGGATGATGAGGGGTGGAACCAGAATTGCCAACTCTCCAAATAATACAATCAGGCGATCTACTAATGCCGTATCAAACGGTCCTGAACTAATTCCTTGAAATAGTAGGCTGATGAATAGCCCCATGAACATTCCTGATGCTACCAGAAAATAGGCTTCATGCTTTGTGAAAATATGGAGTGACTTACTGCTCATGGAAGGAGAGTTTTTGCCAAAGATAAAAAAGGGATGAAGATAAGGGGTGTTTGAACAGCCCTTACTTTCATCCCAAATAGTGTCTCAGGCTTTATTTACTCTTTAATAACCCAGACTTTAACTTCTGCTTTGATGCCAGAGGCAACTTTGACCGGGACATTGTAAATGCCCAGAGCATTGAGTGGCTCTTCAAGCAGGATATCCCGCTTGTCGATCTTATAGCCTTTGTCTGCCAGAAGCGCAGCAATATCAGATGCAGTTACAGCACCAAAGACCTTGTCCTCTTCACCCACTTTTACTGAAGTCTCTAAGGATAGGTTTCCCAGTTTTGCAGCTAATTGTTCAGCTTGAACTGTGGCACGTGCGTCACGATTATCTTTGAGTTTCTTTTCTTCTTCAAAGACACGAGAATAGCTACGAGTAGCTGGATAGGCTAATTTTTGAGGAATGAGATAATTGCGTGCAAAACCAGCCTTCACGTTAACAGTTGCGCCTGCCTCGCCTACGGATTCAACATCTTCACGTAAAATAACTTTCATGATCGGATCCTTTTGTTAGGCGTTTTTAACATCGTTGTGATATGGCAGTAAAGCAATATTCCTTGCTCGTTTGATAGCCGTTACAAGTGACCTTTGGTGACGGGCACATGTTCCAGTAATGCGACGAGGTAGAATTTTTCCCTGCTCAGTCACAAAACGACGTAACATAGTTGGGTTTTTATAATCAATTTGCATTTTCTTGTTTTCACAGAATTTGCAGATCTTTTTTCTATATGTGAACATTTTCATAGTGAATACTCTCTTTCTCTAATCCGTCCGCTTACTCTGAGTCAGCAGGTTTTTCGGCTTCTTCATCTGCCGTCTCGGCGGATTCTTCAACACTCTCAACAGCCTCTTCTTCGACCACTTCAGTTGGAGCAACCGTTTCCACGACTTCTTCTTCGACTACAGCAGCTGTCTCTTCAACCACTTCAGCAGGAGCAGCCGTTTCCACGACTTCTTCTTTGACTGCAGCAGCTGTCTCTTCGACCACTTCAGCAGGAGCAGCTGTCTCTTCAACCACAGCTTCTTCCTTTGGAGCGCTCGTCTCAACACTGGCTACTGGTGCGGCTGGTGCTGGGGTTTCTGTTCTGCTGTCACCATCTGAACGGTATGGTTTACGAGGACCCTGACTATAAGGACGCTTACGGTCTGTCTCATAGGCCTGGGGAACGGACAGCGTTTCAAAATCAGGGAATTCATCCAGACGAATCGTCATATAATGCAAAACGCCTGATTCAATTTCAAATTCACGATGAAGTTCTGTTACATTAGGATCTTCTCCCTGAAAATGTAGCAGGATGTAGTTTCCATAGCGTTCTTTATCGATGGCATAAGCCAATTTGCGTTTGCCCCAATGCTGTGAATTAGCAAGTTCGGCTCCCACATTTTTGAGGACAGTTTCCACTCTAGCGGTAACTGCGGAGACTCCCTCACTATCATAGTTCATGTTTACAATGTAAAGGCACTCATACTTTTTCAAGAGCGAACCTCCTTATATTCCTATGGTTGCAATCAATGGTGCTATCACCAGTGAAACAACCGACATTAGTTTAATTAAAATATTCAGTGATGGACCTGAGGTATCCTTAAAAGGATCACCCACGGTATCACCAACAACGGCAGCTTTGTGTACTTCGGAACCTTTACCATATTTAATTCCGTTTATTTCAACTCCGTCCTCTACCATTTTCTTTGCATTGTCCCAGGCACCACCAGCATTGGACTGGAAGATGGCCATGAGAACACCTGTTACCGTTACTCCAGCCAATAAACCGCCTAGAGCTTCAGCACCAAATATGTATCCAACAACTACGGGAGTCAGAATGGCTAACAGACCCGGCAGCATCATTTCTTTAATAGCAGCTTCAGTGGAAATAGTTACACATTTTCCATATTCGGCTTTGCCATCAGCAGCATCAAACGTCTTCTGGTCTTCTGGAGACATTTCCTGACCTTCTTCATACTTGTTCATCACAACCAGTGCTGCAGCGAGCTCAGGAATAGTTTTGAACTGACGACGAACTTCTTCGATCATAGCCATTGCGGCACGGCCAACTGCACCCATAGCGAGAGATGAGAAGACGAAGGGAAGCATACCACCGACAAATAAACCAGCCATAACGGTTGGATCAGTAATACTGATAATCATTGGGTCACCACCACGAATAACTTCAATAGTTGTTCTGAAAGCAGCAAACAATGCTAGTGCTGTCAATGCAGCAGAACCAATGGCGAAACCCTTACCAACAGCTGCTGTTGTGTTACCAACGGCATCTAGCTTATCAGTACGTTTGCGGACTTCTGGTGGCATTTGGGCCATTTCAGCGATACCACCGGCGTTATCTGAGATAGGACCATAGGCATCGATAGCCAATTGCATTCCAGTGTTGGCGAGCATTCCCAGGGCTGCCATGGCGATACCATAGAGACCTGCAAATTCAAAGGCTGCCATAATACTGGCTGCGATGATCAACACAGGAATAGCGGTTGACTGCATTCCTACACCCAGACCTGCGATGAGGTTGGTGGCTGCACCCGTTGCTGATTGATTCACGATGGAGTTTACAGGACCAGTATTTGTTCCAGTATAGTGCTCAGTGATGAAACCGATACCCAGACCTGCGGCCAGACCAATGGTACTGGCCCAGAATACGCCATAACTGGTATATTCAACGCCACCCAGTGTAAAGGTGGCCGGCAGCAGTATGGTGATCATGAAAAACATCACCACAACCATGATACCTGATGAACCAAATTCACCGAGATTGAGACCCTTCTGTGGATCCCCACCTTCTTTCACTCTCACCATAAAGGTACCTATGATAGAAACCAGAATACCTGCGGCAGCAATGAGCAATGGGAGAAAGACAAATTCAGGTGCTAGAGCGCCACTCACCATAATGGTGGCTCCCAGAACCATGGATCCCACAATTGAACCAACATAGGATTCAAAAAGATCTGCACCCATTCCAGCAACATCACCAACGTTGTCTCCAACATTATCAGCAATGGTTGCGGGGTTCAGTGGATGATCCTCTGGAATACCGGCTTCAACTTTTCCAACCAGGTCAGCACCAACATCAGCAGCTTTGGTATAAATACCCCCACCCACACGAGCAAATAAAGCAATGGAACTGGCTCCCAGTGAAAAACCGGAAAGCACCGACATCACCATGCTCATGTCTGAAAAGATCTCTCTATAGATCAAGAATAGACCACCCAGACCGATCACACCTAATCCCACAACACTCAAACCCATAACAGAACCACCGGCGAAGGCAACTCCCAGAGCTTTAGCCAGACCTGTACGGGCTGCTTGTGATGTACGATAATTGGCTTTGGTGGCTACACGCATTCCCAGGAAACCTGCTAAGCCAGAAGCAAGAGCACCCACAATGAAGGACACTGCTACCAGCGGACTTTTTCCCTCTCCGCTATTGGCGAGACCCAAAAGAATGGCAACAGCGACAATGAAGATTGCAAGAACACGATATTCAGCTTTCAGGAAAGCCATGGCACCATCAGCAATGTGCTTGCCGATAAGTTTCATCTTGTCAGAACCTTCATCCTGTTTATTGACCCAGCCTGTTTTCCAGAACGCGAACGCCAAGGCAACAAATCCCATGACAGGAACCCAGATCATCATTTCACTCATAATTAATTTTCCTCCTTTGTATCCTCGGCCTGAGCCAAATCCCCATCATCATGTGGGGAATTTTTACGTGGATTCACATTGAAGCGATTCATCGCGTTGTCAATGTTCTCTACCAGCCAATACTCAATCGCATCAGCGGCTTTTTCCACCTGCTCTGGAAGGATATTCAAATCATCTTTTGAATAGTTCTCTAATACAAAATCTTCTGAGAGACGACGACCCTGCTCACCACCAATTCCCATGCGCATGCGTGGGAATGTCAAGGTATCCAGATGTCTGAGAATTGATTGCATTCCTTTATGAGTTCCAGCGCCGCCTTGTTTACGGAGCCTGATCTCTGGGAATTCAATATCCAGATCATCAAAAACGATCATCGTATCTTCTGTTTCGATTTTGAAATAATCGACCAAATGACGTACAGCCTGTCCACTATTATTCATATAGGTGCTTGGCTTCATCAGGATAGCATCCCTGCTTGTGCTTTTCGCATAAACATAGCTGCCTTTGCCAGGGCGAAAACTGGCTTGCCAACGTTTGGCAAGCTCATCGATAACCACGAAGCCTGCATTATGCCTTGTTTTGGCATAACGTTCTCCGGGATTCCCAAGTCCAATGATTGCTCGTAGCATTTTAGGTCTCTTACTGAGAATTTAATTATTTCTCACTGCTTGCTTTAGAGTCTTTGGAGTCTTTGGAGTCCTTGGAATCTTTAGATTCATCAGAACCTTCAGCACCTTCAGCGCCTTCAGCACCTTCTTCATCTTCAAATTCAAGTTCGTCTTCATCTGTCTCAACAACTGTTTCTTCCAGTTTTTGAGGTAAGACAACAGAAGCAATGGTAATATCATGAGCTAATAGAATCTCATACTCATCAGATTGAATATCGCCTACGTGAATTGCGTCACCAATGTTCAGTTCTGAGACATCTACTTCGACACTATCAGGTACATCCTCACCTTTACAGCGTACAATAACTTCATGTATTGGCTGCTGAAGAAGACCACCCTCCTGCATTCCAATAGCTGTACCTACTGTAATAACAGGGACAGGAATCTCAATGATGTCGCGCAAACGAACACCGAGAAAATCCACATGCAGTATTTTGTCAGTTACCGGATGGTATTGAACATCCTTTACCATGGCACGGCGTTGTTCGCCATCAATGGTAATGTTAAAAATCTGTTCCCCAGAATGCATTGCATCGCGGAAGTGTGTTTCAGTCATTACAAATGAATATGCAGTTTCTCCACCAGAGTAGAAATTAACAGGTACATATCCACCTACACGCAAAGCTCTTACGGCTTTACGACCAAATTCACTTCTTTGCTCAACTTGCAACTCGAAACGTTGTTTTGTTTTTGCTTGAGCCATTTTCTTTTCCCTTTATCTCTCTATTCTATAAATCAAATAAAACACTGATCGATTCTTCATTATGAATCCGCTTAATTGCTTCACCGAACACTGGAGCAACACTTATGGTTACCAGTTTATCCAACTGCTTTTCGGCAGGGATCTTTATGGTATCTGTAATCAGAATTCGATCTATTGGCGCGTTACTTATGCGTTCAATAGCCGGCCCTGAAAGCACACCGTGTGTGACGGCTGCATTTACAGTGATGGCACTCATCTCTTTCGCTTTTCTCGCAGCAGCAACAATGGTTCCCGCAGTATCAATCATATCATCCATGATCAATACATTTTTAGCACCCACCTTACCAATCAGATGCATCACTTCAGCTTCGTTATGCCCTGGCCGTCGCTTATCAATAATTGCCAGACTGGCATCTAATAGCTTTGCATAGGACCGTGACATAGGAACCGAGCCAATATCTGGTGCTAAAACAACCATATCCTCTAGTTCCAATTCCTGAATCGCTCCAACGAGTACCTTCTTTGAGTAGAGATGATCAAAGGGGATGTTGAAATATCCCTGGATCTGACTACTGTGAAGATCCATTGAAACCACACGATCGGCACCAGCTGCCTGGATCAAGTCAGCAAACAGTTTTGCACTAATAGGAACTCGTGGCTGATCTTTACGATCCTGCCTAGCATACCCATAGTATGGAACAACTGCCGTTACTCTTCGCGCGGATGCACGTTTTGCGGCATCCAGCATGAGCAGTAATTCCATCATATTTGTAGCTGGTGGATCTGTGCCCTGAAGAATAAAAACATCCTCACCGCGAACATTTTCATCAAAGCGAACCCAGAGCTCACCATCACTAAATGGCTTGATCGTTCTTTTGCCTAGTTCTACACCCAAATAATCAGCTACGGCTTGTCCAAATTCTGGATTTGCACGTCCACAAAACAGCTTTGGCTTCATAAGCTCTTTTCCCGTTTTTTGGTTGGCGTTTTAGTTATTCCCCCAATTCAAACTGCCCTGAATCTAACTTTAGTTAGATCACAGGTGCATCATTGTTTGAATTGAAATAAGGTGTTCCGGGAGGAGGATTCGAACCCCCATAACCAGCTCCAAAAGCTGGTGTCCTACCATTGAACGATCCCGGAGGAAATATTATTTGTTGAATGGGTGGGTGATCTGAGTATGGTAACGGTTTATAAAAAACGATTGAGCAGCTTCAGCTTCCGCCAAGCTGTCAAAGATGCCATACACAGTCGAGCCACTACCCGACAAACTAGCAAAATATGCTCCCTGCTTCAGGAGCTCCTTTTTCAAGATGCCAATTTCTGGATGTATATGAAAGACAACAGATTCAAATTCATTTTCAAAAAACCGTACCAATATTGCCTTATCTAAAAGGCGGCCAAAAGTAATCGGCACCTTAGGGGCTGTCAATGGTATTTTTAATGCTTCAAATGCTTGTTTTGTCGATACATGAATCGGCGGAATGACCAGCAGAAAATAGGCGTCAAAACCCAGATCAAGCGGTATTAGTTGTTCACCTACCCCTTGTCCACGCTGGAGACCTCCTTCCAGAAAGAAAGGAACATCAGCACCCAGCTCAAGCGCAAGACTATGCAGCTGGCTCTGAGTAAGCGGATTCTTAACAATCTGGTTCAAGCCTTTTAGTACTGCTGCACCATCAGCGGAGCCACCACCGATACCCGATCCGGGTGGAACATGTTTCTCTAAACTAATTTTAAGATGAAGCTCCTCACCTGAGGCATTCTTAAATATTTCAGCCGCATGGAGACAGATGTTATTACCGCCATCCTCAAATGACAAACCGGTCATCTCAAAGGAGAAAGCCTTCGCAGGTTCAAAATGGAGCACGTCGCCCCAGGCCAGCTCTTGGAAAACTGTATCTAGACCATGGTAACCATCTGGTCGTTTATTCAATATTTGCAAGTGCAGGTTCACTTTGGTGTGGGCTGGAATTGAAAAGGTTTTGAACATCATCGTATAAAATGTTTAAAGATTCTAAAAACACCATCGTTTTGTGAGTTATCATATGAAATATACAAAGAGAGCAATTCACTACTCTAACAGGGATTGATCAATTGTTATTGAAAGTTGGCCACTTCTGCCCGATCGGTAAATATCCCCCCAATCCAGGTGGTCATGATAGAGTTGATTTGTTAAATTAGTAACACTTGCGTTAAGTTTCAATCCACCCCTCAGTACGTATTCAGCTTTCAGATTCATAACTAGATAGGTCGGGGTCATGTTTTCACCACTTAATTCTGAAATGTTTTTCTGCTCCATTGCTCCCTTGGCACCAAACTGTATCCAAAGAGGTCCACGATCATATTTAATAGAGGCATGCGCTTCAAGAGGAGGAATAAACGGTAACGCATCATTCAAGTCTACCAGTTCACCAAGCTGATAGTTCAGTCCACCTTGAAATATGAGTTGAGTTGAAAGCTGTTGAAGAAGACTTAACTCTACTCCAGTCGTAGTAGCCTGTCCTGCATTTACATATTTTTTCCAGCCATTTGCATAACCCAGTGACGCTCCAGGCATAATTTGTCCAAAGATATAGTTGTTGAACTTATAGTGGTAAAGCGTTAGGTCTAGCTGGGTTGATTCAGAGTGAAGCGTGTTTTGCCATTCAACTTGACGACTCTTCTCTATGGGAAGCTCTGGGTTCCCCAGGTACAAATATCCATCTACAGGCGTATATAAATAGTAACCGTAAGCTTCCGAGACGTCCGGTATCCGACTTCCAAGAGCCAGCGCAACTACTGATCGAAAACGACGATTCACTTCGAATGCCAAAAAGGTGTTAGCGCTTATCAGATGATCTCGTCTGGTCAGGTCATTTTCGGGATAATAGATGTGGAGCTCCTTGATTCCCATTTCGTCTGTGGCTGTGGATTGGTGGTAATCATACCTGACTGATGCATTCAGATTGATTCGAGAATTAAGCATAGATTGATATTCAGCAAATTGCCCAAAGTTCATGCGGTTTACTCCAGGCCAGGTTACCATTTTCATGGATGAAGAATTAACTGGATACATAATCATATCTGCATAACTGGATGTCCAATAGCACTCAGTTCTAAATTTGAGTAGAGAGTGTTGATTCCTTCCAAGGATCAGATCAAGATACGTACCCGCGGTTCGTGTAAATCCCGGCATTTCCATGTGCATATTCATAAAGAGAATTTCACGATTGCTGTCATCCATCCAGTGGTCAACTGCATTCCCGTAAATTTTCCATTCTAACTTTAGCAAATTTGGGGTCACATTAGCAGAGTTTATTGATATACCAAGCATGCGCATCCTAGCATAACCCACATCCATGGGTAAAGCTGCATACCCAATGTCATAAGCATCGTCTGTAATCATTTCGAAATAGAGCTGTGTTTTTTCATTGAGCCGTCGTTTATATCCTAGATTAAGATTCATCTTCTCAAAACCTGAAAAAGGTATCTCTGCTCCCTGTGCATCTGAGTAATTTTCTGCTTTCCGATAGGCTCCATTTATTGAAAGTGCTGCATTTTGATTCTGTCTTTGACCAGAGAATGATATTTTTCTCTCCTGGGAACCACTATCAAAACCACTCTTAATCTGCCAGAGAGATTTACTCGTCAAACTGTATTGCGGTTTTACAAATGTCATGTTTACAGAGCCACCCACAGTTGATCCCTGTAGGATTGATTGCGCCCCCTTGCTAACCTCCACTGAATTCATGGCGTCCGCTTCCACATAAGAGGAAATGGGATCCATGTGATCAGTACATGCGCCGAAGCTTTTCATCCCGTCTATGGTTATATTCACCCGACCACCTGACATTCCACGAATAATAGGCTCCTGGGCATAACTTCCTCGGGTAATTAAATTCACGCCCTCAATGAGAGAAAGTAAGCTCTCAGTGGTTGACATGTTGGTCTCTTGATGGTGGGTAAAGATGGGATTGTCAGTCCTTTCCCCCTGAACGGTAATAAACTGTTTAGAGTCTATCACCATCGCTGGCAATTTGATGTGAATCTCAGCAGATGATAGTAGACCTGCCTGGGCAGGCATGGAGAAAGCAGTATAGCCTATCATGGTAACGGTTAATGTATAGCTTTCCACGGGAACTGAGAGGATAAAGGAACCCTCTAGATCAGTTGCGGTTCCATAATTTGTCCCGCTTAAAGTGACATTAGCACCAACCAATCCAAGACCGGTAGATCCATCTAAAACCATTCCTGTAATAAACCCTGTTTGAGCGACAAGAGTGCCGCTCAAACAGAGAATAACTATAGCTCTAAAAATTGACTTCATACTGAACAGTTCCCAAAGACTCATCATTCTGGGAGAAGGCAAAATCAATTGTCCAATAACCTGTCATACTGAAAACAACTGTTCCTTCATACTTGCCATTTTCTGAGTAGACTGGATTCACATTTCCATCGGAGCCATGTCCCATGTCAGGCATTTGTGGATTCACCGAAATTGCCATATCTACAACTTCGGGGAAACTCATCATGGATGCTTTTTTGTGTACTGTTAGTGTGAACTCATTAGAGCCTACTTCTGGATTACCCAGCCTATTCAGGGTCACGATGTAGATCACCTGAACTGAGTCCGCATCATAGGCTACCAGATTCTTTTTCATGTTTGTTTCCAGTACTGGCAAATTTTCAAAGACAACTTTGTGCATGGTGTTGGCAGCTTCATTATGAATAGATACCGTATCATCCCAGGTTCCCATCATTCCACTAGCCATAACAAACACCAGTTCGCTTTCAAAAAGCCCATCGGTGTTTGCCTCCATATCTGGATTAGCGATAGGACACGAATGATTCATGGTCGCCATATTCATTATTGGTTTATGGGTGATGTGTGCCTCTGTGACGGCATCTCCAGTGGATTCATCTGTGAGCTGGAAGTACAGTCTATTTAAACCAACTTGTAGTGAATCATCAGTGTACATATTCACAGCTAAACCATTATCGGAATTTGAGCCGACCAATATCAGGTTTTCAGTTGGGTCAATATTTTCAATATCATCAGTCTTTTCTTCGCAACTTGTGATTAGTAGCAATAAACCAATCACTGGCGTGAGTATATAGCGCAGTTTCATTTTACCTCCTGCAAAAGCTAGTAAAGCATAGTGTAAACGACTTTTTGTGAGATGCGATTAGCTCTGGGGAGGGGGATCAATTCTACTTGGAATAATATTGTCGTAAAAGACTTCAAGACTTGCAAACAATTGGGAAATAGTGGCTATTTGTCTGCTGCTTATTGAATGCGTGTAGTGGGGGTCAATGCCTGCCTTTAAAACAATTGGCTTTGAGTCAGTGGTGGATGTATCCGGTTGAGTCTGTTTCGTGATCTGTTTAGAGAGGTAGCACTTCCCATCGCACCCTAATTCGGGCTGGGCAGTATTTTCGCATTCTTCTGCGATAATTCTTTCATAATCTACTGCATATTCGAGCAAAGGCAAAATTACAGAGCTTAAACCTGTACAGTATATGACAACAACAAGAGTGACGAGAGTCTTGGAAAGGAACGAATTCCGGTTTAGCATTTAGCATTCACCCAAATCATTGATAATCCTGCCCATAGACATAATCGTTTTTTTTCCTGTAGTTGTTCAGTACATGTTGTAAATTCCCTAAAAGGTCAACTGCCTAAACCACGATATGAAAATGAACCAATTTTAGGGCGGTTACAATTATTTTTTTGAGAATAATCCCGTCTCGTATTGACAGCTAGTAATTCAAAAAGGTTATAATAATTTGCCATTTTTAACGAACAGTAATAATTATTGCGACTATCTGAATTTTCCTCTAGCAATCGTCTTTATTACTACTTAAAATGCGTTGAATTGAAGGCAATTTATATCATATTTAAGGATGTTTTTTTACATTATCCGCCTAAAAAAAGTAATTAATAGTGCACGTTATGATGTGGAACCCCACATATTCGTGCAAGCTGATTTATACATAAATAGCAAATCGAGGAGAATGGAATGAGTTTTAAACTACGAAAGACACTGGTACTCGGCCTGGCGCTATTGCTAGCATTGGGTATGACAAGTGAAGTGTTTGGTCAAGCTGCCTTGCAGAAAGTTATGCAAGAAAGAGGTTTGACTGAGAAAGATGTTTTAGCCGCAGCTAAAACTTATATGCCTACCGGTCAACATGACGAATACATCGTCTTTAGTTCAGGTGGCCAGAGTGGTCAAATAATCGTCTACGGAATTCCTTCTATGAGAATTCTAAAATATATAGCTGTTTTTACTCCAGAACCTTGGCAAGGTTACGGTTTTGATGATGAGTCAAAAGCTGTTTTAGCTGATGGCCGAGTCAATGGAAAAGATATTACGTTTGGTGATAGTCATCATCCCTCATTCTCTGAGACTGACGGCGAATATGATGGTCGCTATGTCTTTATTAATGACAAAGCCAATCCTCGTATTGCTGTGGTTGATCTGCATGATTTTGAGACCAAGCAAATCGTTGCCAATCCCTTCTTCAAATCAGCTCACGGTGGTGCTTTTGTAACACCTAATAGTGAGTATGTAATGGAAGCCGCTCAGTATGCAGCTCCCTTTTCAAAAGATTTTGTTCCACTTGAAGAATTTAACGATAAATATCGTGGCGGTGTTACTTATTGGAAGTTTGACAAAGAAAAGGGTCGCCTGGATCCAAGTGCGTCTTTCACGTTTGAATTGCCTCCTTATAGTCAGGACATTAGTGACGCTGGAAAAGGTCCCAGCCATGGTTGGGGTTTTACTAACTCATTCTGTACTGAACGTTATGTAGGTGGTATTGAGAGTGGTCGTCCACCTTTTGAAGCTGGTTGTTCTTCTAAAGACACTGACTTCATGCATGTTACGAACTGGGAAAAAGCTGCTGAATTAGCTGCTAAGGGTAAGTTCAAAAAAGTTAATGGTCAGTACCTTATCACCATGAAGCAAGCTATCAAACACAAACTGCTTTATCTTATCCCCGAACCAAAAAGTCCTCACGGAATTGATGTAACTCCTGATGGAAAACATATCATCGTTTCCGGAAAACTTGATAGTCATGCCTGGGTATATAGCTGGGCAAAGATTCAGAACGCTATCAAAAAGAAAAAGTTTGAGGGCAAAGATGCTTATGGTATTCCAATCATTGCATTAGAAACAGCTCTTGAGCGTTCTGTAAATGTTGGGCTTGGTCCACTGCATACCCAGTTTGATTCTAAAGATGGTGTTGTTTATACCTCCATCTATGTTGATTCACGGATCACAAAATGGAATTATAAAACTGGTAAAATTCTGGATATGATTCCAATCCATTATAATGTAGGCCACCTCATGACCATGGAAGGTGATAGTAGATCTCCAGATGGTAAATATCTTGTTGCGCTGAACAAGCTCTCCATTGATCGTTTTGCGCCTGTTGGTCCATTACACCCACAGAATCATCAGCTTATTGATATCAGTGGTGCCAAAATGCAGTTACTGTATGATATGCCTATACCTATGGGTGAACCACATTATGCTGCAGCCATTAAAGCTGACAAACTGTCGCCAGTTGTCCGTTATAAATCCGGTTGGGATAGTCGTACCGACTCCCGCTCACCGTATAGAACACGTGCTGGTCGCGAGCATATTGAACGGAATGGTAACAAAGTTGATATTTACGGTACTCTGATTCGTTCACATATCAATCCTGAAATTGTTGAGGTTACTGAGGGTGACGTTGTTTCCTTTCATTTGACCAACCTTGAGCGTGCCCAGGATGAGGTCCATGGTTTCTCAATGTATGGTCAGAATGTCCAGCTTTCAGTTGAACCGGGAAAAACTGCTTCTGCAACCTTTACAGCTGATAAAGCTGGTGTATATCCTTACTATTGTACAGAATTCTGTTCTGCACTTCACCTGGAGATGCAGGGTTATCTGTTGGTTAAACCCAAGGGATATAAAGGCACCAAGAAGAAGATGGAAGAGGGCGCTAAATACAACCAAGCTGATTACGAGAAACAGGTTGCAACCAATGTTGCTACCCAGGCTGTAATTGACCAGGTTGTCGGTTACATAACTTCTCATAATTATGCTGACTTCCCAGTTGTAGTTGCCATGGTAGAAGATGCTACCGATCAGCTTGGTTTTGCTGCTGAAGCTCAAAAGAAATCAGAAGCAGCTGCACTGAAGAAAGATTATCAGAATGCAACGCTCTGGGCTAATCAGTGGTGGCAGTATCAGGTTAAAACTGCTGACTTAGGTTTACGTGCCAAAACTCACCTTGATCAGAATGGCGCTAAGAAAACTAAGTAAAGATAACTATTAACCCTGTATTTGGGATGATAGTGGATATATTTGCCGGGTTCCGTCTGACGAAAAGCGGAGCCCGGCAAATTTTTTTGATAGAAACAACTTTTTGTGTAAGCAATAGATGGGAATAACATTATGAAGAAAATAGTGATGTCTGCACTGCTAGTAACAAGCCTAATAAGTTTAGTCTTTTTAACAGCTTGTGGCGGTGGAGAAAAAGAGGCTGCTGAGCCAGTAGCCGAAGTAGCAAAGGCTGCACCTGTGGCTGATAATTCAACAGGAGCTGAACTCTATAAGACAAAGACCTGCTTTACCTGTCATGGGGCTGATGGTAAATCACCTATCCTCCCGATTTATCCAAACATAGCTGGTCAAACCCCAGAGTATGCCCTGCAACAACTGCAGGATATAGCCAGTGGAGCTCGTGCAAATGGACAGTCAGCAGCCATGAAAGGTGTTATGCACCTGGTCTCTGCTGAAGAGATGAAAGTTTTGGCAGATTACGTTTCCACTTTCCCTCGTAGAGCAGGTGGTATCTCAACAGCCGAGGACTCTGAAGGCGCTAAATTATTCAAAACTAAAACCTGCTTCACCTGTCATGGAGCCGATGCTAAAACTCCGCTCCTTCCCAACTACCCCAAAATTGAGGGTCAAAGTGCAGAATATGCTTTGCAGCAAATGAAGGATATTAAATCGGGTGTACGTGCCAATGCCCAAACAGCTGCGATGAAGGGTATTATGCATCTAGTAACGGACGAAGAAATGGAAATTTTAGCAACTTACATGTCTACACTAGAACAGTAGAAGATAAATAGAGAGAAATAAAAATGACTAAATTTAAATTATTATTACTTGTGTTGCTTATCCCAATGATGTCAATCAATGCTCAACAGCATTGGATGAATGAAGGTGGTGAACGTGAGGATGCCATGACGCTTACACCTGATCTTGAAAATGGTCTAGATGTATTTGAAGTTTGCTCCGGTTGTCACCTTCCAGAAGGCTGGGGTACTAAAGAGGGTACTTTTCCTCAACTAGCCGGGCAGCATCGCTCAGTATCAATCAAGCAACTTGATGATATCCGTGAGCTGAATCGTGATAATCCTACCATGTATCCTTTTGCGCTTCCACGTTCAATCGGTGGCGCACAGGCTTTGGCGGATGTTGTTGCTTATATTGAAAAAATGCCTATGAACCCTGACAATGGCAAAGGCGAATGGGCGGCAGGTACATCTGAGTTCAAACAGGGCAAAAAGCTATATTTGGACAATTGCATACAGTGTCATGGTGAAAACGGTGAAGGAATGGCTGATAAATTCTATCCTTTGATCCAGGGACAACATTACAAATATATGTTACGTCAATTTGAATGGATTCGTGATGGCAAAAGACGAAATGCTAACCCTGATATGGTTAAGCAAATAGCAGCCTTCACTGATAAAGAAATGCAGATGGTAATCAACTACGTTTCACGCATTCAGGTTCCCAAAGAAAAGCTGGCTCCAAGTAAAGACTGGATGAATCCGGACTTTGATTAATTAGGATCTAAGATGACTGTTCAAATGCTAAATTTTCTAAAGATTAAATTGCCGGTAATTCTGGCAGCGGTGCTATTGATTCCCATTTATAGTCTACCAGTTTGGTGGGTTTCGCTAACAGCTCCAAATTATCCGGTTGAATCATTTCCTGATGGCGTGAAGATCCATTTTCATATGACTGGTGTCTTTAATGGCTGCCAGCCAATGGAGGACTCTGGATTCGATGAGGGAGAGGCTCTGGATTGTGTGCATGAGATGGATACCATCAATCACTATGTGGGCATGTTCCCAATTGCCTCAGGTGCACCCATCGAGCTTTCGCTTTCCTTCTTCCTACTCATTTTACTGGGACTGATGCTACTTAGTTCTTTAATAGATGATCCCAAAAAGCGCATGATCGCCATGTCGGCTGGTTTTTCTATAATTGCTGTATGGCTTGTTCTGGCTCTTTACTTACCCAATGGGCTTAAATACCATAGTGCTGAATATCTTTCAGGACGGGTTACAGCCTTGGGGCAAGAGGGCGGTGATGATGAAGTTCAATTATCAGCCGGTGAAGCCCTGATAGCCAGCCTGAAAGCTTCGCTTGCGATGAGTGGTGTCGAAGTAGACGAACCTGTTGAGGAGGACCAAGATGAGATACCTCAGGGTCAGAAAGGCGAAGATATTGCCTTTCTAAAAGATGCCTTCGAATCAAGCCAGAAGAGATTGGCCATTGATGAGGAGTGGGAAGGTACTGGCTCCCAACTATTGGGTTGGCATTATCGTGCCAGCTTGGCTCGGTATTTCAATAATCCCGAGGTTATTAATCCCAAGGTTGAAACAATGACTATGGCGCTTAATATTGTCTTCGGATTATTGATCATCATCATGATAGTTTTTGTGTTTGGAGCTCGGAAGACAAATGGTTGGATCTACAAATTACTTTTACTGATTCCAGCCACCTTGCCTGGCTTGTTTATACTAATCTATTCAACATGGCTCGGTTGGTACGGACACAGAATGAGTGACATGGGCGCCTTCACGCTCAAGCCATTTATGCCCACCGTCTTTGGACAGGGGAAGGTTGCCCAGTTTACGACTAACTCCTATCCCCACATTGGTTTCTTCCTGATGTTGCTAGTATCAGCGTTACTGGTGTACTCGCTATTGGCCAGACGTGATATACAAAATGAGATTCCAGAGGACAGTGAATTATAACGATACGCCTTTGGTGAAACAGATATTTGATATACAGGGGAAGCATCTTTTGATCCTTCCCCTGCTTATATTTTTTCTGATTTCAAACACATATGCGGCGTATCCATCCTTTCAAGACCTGGTAGATAAGGCTGGCAAAAATGCGATCCTCAACCCTGAACCAGGAATCTATGCCGGGCCTGTTGTCTTAGAATTTCCAATTACTATTGATGGTCGTGATAGCGTTACCATTGACGGGGGTGGAAAAGGTACCGTTATCTATATTGATACTGATGGTGCCACGGTTAAAGGGTTACGCTTGACTAATTCTGGCCGCTCTCACAATGATATTGATGCTGGAATTCAGATTCGGGGAAATTTTAACGTCGTCAAAGACATCATCATCGATGATTGCCTGTTTGGCATTGACATGCAGCAATCAGAATATTGCATTATTCGAAGAAATAAGATATCGTCAAAAGATGTAGACCTGGGACAACGAGGTGATGCTATCCGACTTTGGTATAGTTTCTACAATAAAATTGAAGATAATGAAATCACTAATTCCCGGGATGTGGTCGTCTGGTATTCAGCTGACAATACGATCACCGGAAATACGGGATCCCACTCACGCTATTCTTTACACTTTATGTATTCACGCTACAACCTGGTAGAGAATAACAGTTATTACAATAATACCGTAGGTATCTTTCTCATGTATAGTGATGGTATTATTATCCGTAATAATCACATCGCACATGCAGCAGGACCTACAGGTATTGGAATCGGTTTTAAAGAGACATCCGATGTAATCATCGAAGGCAATGAAATTCTGTATTGCGCCAGTGGTATGTACATTGACATTTCTCCTTTTCAACCAGATGTGATCAATTACCATAGGCACAATCTCATAGCCTACAATGGTATCGGAATAAGATTTTTAAATGACTGGCATGGCAATGAGTTTCGTGACAATCAATTTGTGGGTAATCTAACTCAGATCGAAGTTGGCGGTGGCGGTAGCGCAAATAACCATATTTGGGAAGGGAATCACTGGAGTGATTTTGTCGGCTTTGATCAAACCGGTGATCATGTGGGTGACATCCCTTATGAACTATATAGCTATTCCAACCGAATTTGGCAGGATGTTGATTTTGCTCAATTTTTTAAGGGTTCCCCTTTGCTTGAAGTTGTTGATTTCTTAGAACGCCTGGCACCCTTTACTGAGCCTCAGTTAATTCTCCAGGATTCACTCCCCAATTTGATTCCTTTTGATATAGAAGAAAAGGTATCGGCGGATGATGGAGGTCGTGATCGCCTCCTGAACCTTATTAATAAGAATAAAGTCGCTAAGCCGGAAGACAACCGGCCAAGATTTTAAATGACTGACCGATTTACCAATAGAGGTGAATGGAAATGAAAACCAACATCAATAGGCGCAATTTTTTAAGAAGCCTGACCTTTGGTGCCACTGCAGTGGGAGCTTCATTATTAGGCATTATACCTGTCCTAAAGGGTTGGGTCAGAAAAATGCGACCGCCTGGGGCTCTGGTGGAAGATGAATTTCTAGCGTCCTGTATAAAATGCGGACAATGCGTGCAAGTCTGCCCGGTGGAAGCCATCAAGCTTTCCGATCTCACAGATGGGTTTGGGGTTGGAACGCCCTATATCGAAGCTCGTGACCAGGCTTGTGATTTTTCATGTGATGGTCTCCAGTGCGTCCTTGCTTGTCCGACCGGGGCACTCACACATGATATCAATTACGCTCATGAGTCTGAGATGGCGATTGCAGTGGTGGTAAATCCAGATCATTGTTTGGCCGGCCAAGGTAAAGGATTTAAGGGTCTGGCTCGCGGTGCAGATTTTTCCGGAAAATTACGTTATGCTGAGATCGATCGTTGGAATCCCATTCCTCTTAATGAACATCCCTATGACGTAGAAAGTTGTGATCTATGCGTCACCGCTTGTCCAATCGAGATTCGTTATGATCTGTGTGAAGCTGGAACGCCTCCCTCAGGAGAAGAACGCCAATGTCCACCAGTTCGTGCAATTCAAATGACCGAAGTAGAGGGTAGTAATGGAACAGCCTTTTTGCCTGAGATTTTGGCAGGCTGTGTTGGTTGTGGTGTTTGCGAAATGATCTGCCCCGTTGATCCACCTATTATTGTTATGGAAAATTATCCTGGATCAGGGAGGACATTTTGAACTCTCTCAAACAATCACTGGGTCTTCTATTTGGGTTTAACCCAAGCAAACCAGAAAAGTCCGAAATCTCTGAAGCAGCGGCCAAGATTCATGAAGCACACGGTGTCCGACGATCAAAAGAGGAAATGACCAGGATTCATGAAGCACGACATGCCCAGTCAAAAAATAAATATTGGCTTAAGAGACGTTGGACTGTACTGGCGTTAGTTAATCTATTCTTTGTCGCATCCGCAGCTTTACAAATCAATGCTCTGGAAGGAGCTCTTACAGGCTCACGCTTTGTCGGTTTCCACCTTGCCGATTTGAACTCATCTCTCCAGGTCATGCTGGCCTTCAAGCAGGTATTGATCAACCTACTGATTGGTACTGTAACTGTTGCCATCATGTGGTGGCTCCTTGGTGGACGCACTTTTTGCAGCTGGGTCTGTCCCTACCATTTACTTGCTGAATGGGCTGAGATGTTACACCTGAAGCTTAAAGCCAAAGGTTTAGCCATGGATATCCAATTTAAGCGGCTTACCCGGACCTGGCTCTGGTTGATATTCGCTCTCTTGGCTTTTATCAGCAGCTATACTGTCTTTGAGACAATTTCACCCACAGGTATTCTAAGCCGAGCATTAATATATGGTCCTGGACTAGCCATGGTCTGGGTCGCGTTGATACTGCTATTTGAAATCTTCTTTTCCAGGCGTGCCTGGTGTCGCTATGCATGCCCAATAGGTTTGACCTATGGGCTGGTTGGCGCCACCTCTCCGTTAACGGTCCAATACCATTTAGAAGATTGTTTCCACGATGGTGCCTGTAGACAAGTTTGTTTGGTTCCACATGTTTTGGAGGTGACAAAAAGAAATCGAGCTACTGAAGCTCATCTTAATATTGGTGCAGATTGTACCCGTTGCGGTCGTTGTGTTGAAGTTTGTCCAAATGACTCGCTAACATATGAATTCAAAGGATTAGGTCAAAAAAAATGATTCAACTCAAATCCCTAAAAAAGACGTTCAAGCGCACCCCGGTACTGCGAGGGCTTGATCTTAATTTGGCTCAGGGCGATCGGGTCGCTTTGGTTGGCTCAAATGGTGCCGGCAAAACGACTTTGGTACGTTGTTTACTGGGCCAATACACCTATGAAGGAGAGGTATTGATCAATGAACTCTCACCAAGAGAACATCGCCGTGAAGTGCTAAAGCACATTGGCTTCGTACCTCAGCTACCACCACCCATAAAGATGACCGTAGATCAATTGGTGCATTTTTCAGCCGATCTTTGTGATGCGAATCCTCAAGATATGTTTGATATCGCAGAAAAGCTGGGCTTACCCATTCATGAGGTAAAAAACCGGGTGTTTGTACGTATGTCTGGAGGGGAAAAACAGAAATTATTGATTGGTATCGCATTGGGTCGTCCTGCAGACTTACTGATTTTAGATGAACCAGCAGCCAATCTGGATCCTGAGGCACGTCAGGTCTTCTTCAATCTTCTGGCTGAGCGCTTAGATCGAGTCACCATGATCATATCCAGTCACCGACTGGACGAGGTAGCACCTCTGGTTAATCGGGTTGTTGAGTTAGATCGTGGACAAGTAGTTTTGGATGATCATGTGGATGATGATATCGATTTAAGCAGTATTTTAAATTGTAAACTGCAACTTTCACAAAACAATGAGGCCTTTAGCAAGTCCATTCAGGAGTGGGGCTTCAAAAAAACTGATACTGGTTGGCAGGGTAAAGTAGCCGGTCCAGATAGACTGAGATTCCTGGGGGTACTTTCGAGATATGCAGGATTATTAAGTGGCATAGAAATGAAGGAGTCAAAAAATGACTAGAAAATATGGCTATTTAGGGGTTTTCGCGTTAATAATAAGTATGCAGTTCTTTTCATTCTGCACACCTAAAGATGAAACTGGACCGGGGAAGGTTCGCTGGGATAGCGACGTTTGTGTGCGCTGTAAGATGGCAGTTAGCGATCATTATTTTTCAGCACAGATCAGGGGTGCTGTTGAAGGCAAAAGAACCAAACTTTACTTCTTCGACGATTTGGGATGTGCTGTACTATGGGTTGAAAAGCAAGAGTGGAAAGATGATCCACGAACAGAAATGTGGGTGAATGATTTCAATTCAGGTGAATGGATTGATGCAAAAATTTCAGCTTATGACCATCACAAAGGCCTGATAACACCTATGGATTTTGGACTCGGAGCTACCACAGACGCCTCCGACAGTACTTATACCTACACGCAGTCTGTTGAGCATATCTATAAGATCCGTGATGCAAAAAAGCTAAAAATGAAACAAAAACACCCTACGATGTAATTGAGGAATTCTAATGAATGATCTTATACGCATGGCGAAAGCTGATATCAGTGAATCATTGCGCGCTCGCTGGTTTATTGTTTATACCATAGTCTTTGGGACCATAATGGTCGGTCTGCTTGTCTCTGGCCTGACAGAATCTCGTATCATGGGCTTTACAGGTCTATCCAGACTCTTGGTGACCTATATCCAAATAACCATGGCCATTTTGCCAATCTTTATGTTAATCACCACCGTTCGTTCTGTTGTTGGAGATCGTGAGGCGGGTATTTATGAGTATTTACTTTCGCTTCCGGTAAAATTATCTGCATGGTACTGGGGAAAACTGATAGGTCGTTTTGTTGTGGTTTTCCTACCCGTCATGCTTGCCATGTTCATAGCCGTGTTTTGGGGCATTATTAAGGGTGTTACTATTCCCTGGTCCCAGGTATTGCTTTATACCGGTTTACTGGCCTCAATGATCACTAGTTTCCTGGGAATAGGGATGTTGATCTCTACCCTTTCCAAGTCAACAGATGTCGCCCAGGGCGCTGCGTTTATCGTCTGGCTCTTTTTGCTACTCTTCCTGGACCTAATCCTATTAGGCGCTATGATCCGTGAAGGAATTCAAGCCGAAACCGCCGTGACCATTGCTTTGATGAATCCCTTACAATCATTTCGAACAGCAGCTATGTTGTTATTTGATCCTCAGCTCGTATTGCTCGGACCATCCGCTTTTGTTATTCTCGATCTTTTTGGACGATTGGGATATCTTATTTGGGCGCTGGTTTATCCACTCTCCGTGGGGCTATTAGCAGCCTGGATGGGTTACTGGGGCTTTCAAAAGGGAGATCTTTCGTAAACCAATTCTCTTACGATATTTGGTGTTGAAATATCAATAGCCCTGGGTTTCAACCCGGGGTAGAGATTATAAATTTTAAATATTTTATAAGCAGAGGGCATCTATTAAGACATGCCCCCTGCTTATAAAACCGGTAGAGTAGAGTTGGGTGAACCCCCGCCCTAAAGGATGGGGTTATTGAGAGTCAGAGATTCCTCACATTGTTATCCCTGTTCAGAATGACCCTACTATTTATCTCCATGACTGATCAAGGGTTTTACCTCGCGACCAACTTGCGGCTTCTCGTCTTTTAGTACCAGTGGTGGATCTGAAAAAGAGACAATACGCTCAACAAGGTCAATCATTTCAAGTAGAGGTGATCCGCGAAAAAACCGGGCCATATCATAATCCATCCACAGTCTTTCTGAATATAGATATAACAAATATGGCTGATCGCCTATACCATCAAGATCAAAGTCAAAGCCCGTATAGTCATCCCAGTAATTACCGACCCAATCATTGTCCACAGCCGCTGAGGCTCGGGTTACCATCACTTGTTGGAAATTTCCTTTAAAAATATTGTCGTGAATAATATGCCCCCCTCGATCACCATATAGGTAGATAGCGGCATCATTGTAGGCAAAGGTGTTACCCTCAACGATGATGATATTCTCAGGAAAAATGGGAGCGTTGGCAGTGATACCAACTGCGCAATTTAGAATCTCATTGTGTTGTACTAAAATTTGTGAGCTTCCCTTTACCGCGATAGCACTTCCCCATAAGTCTTTCTGATGCTGAATCCTATTATCCCTAATGATTAACGAGTCAGAGTAGATACCTACCAAGCCCTGTTCATTCTGTTGAAAAAGATTCCCTTCTATTAAACATGCCGGAGAGTAGATCAATTCCATGCCTATACGGCAATTTGTGATCTCATTATTGATGAAATAATTATGTGGGGAGTTCGTGAATAAAACATCTCGCGCATCAATGATATGATTGTCCTCAATATGATTAGACGCGCTGTTCCACAATCGAATTCCTTCACCCTTCAGAGTATGAATCGCATTGATAGATCGAATAGTATTATTTCGTATTGTGCTGTTGTTGGTACTTTTTAGATGAATTCCAAACAGGACATTGTCTAGCTGATTATTTTCCACAATCACATCATTAGCTTCAACCAAAATACCTGCTGACGTTTGATCGTGTGAAACGCCAGAATTGATAATATGTAAGTTGCGGACAATGGCTCCATCTGCAAGAACAGTTAAGACAGTGCCCGTACTATCACCATCCAAAGTCACCTCACCACCACCATCAAAAATAATAGCTCTTCGGATAACCAGTGAACCCGTATAGGTCCCTGGAATGGGTTTCAGAACCTGCCCTTCAGGGGTTAAATCTACAAACAGTTGAAGTGGTGAAACATCTGCTAGCGCAGAGGGGATTAGAAACGGAGCTAAAAAGAGGAACCGATACCAGTTTCTATTGAAATAACGCCGTCTTTCCATATTCCTCATCAGGTAATATTTTTGTTAGTTAATTGTTATTCAGCATCATGGCGTGAGAGTAAATAGAATTCAGGTTTACTTTAAAGAAACCTGAGTTTCCGATTTATAATCTAATTATACAGCTTGATATAAGCCGATCATATTGCCATCTATATCCCGAAAAGATGCTGACCAGCCAACCTCTTCTTGAATTAAAGTTTTCGGGGTAACTATTTTTCCAGCATTGTTCTCTACTCGTTTAAGAACAGCTTCAATACTATCAGGTATGTGTAAATAGAGAATGATACTTCGCTCTGGCCCCACATAACCCGCCTCCTCAATAAGTGCACCTGATACCTCTGTCGCTGGAAATATTGCCAACTTGTACTGATTTACGGTCGATTCACTTAATTTGATCTGGAAGACATTTTCATAGAATACTTTGGCTTTAATAATATCCCTAACTGGTATCTCAAACCAAGTCAATGCGCTTTTCATAACCCTCTCCTTTACACACCCTCTTTTTCAGCTAAGTTATCTTTTACGATAACATAGCGATGGAATAAAAAGCCCCCAATGATCACCACAATTAAAATACTTACTGCAGTATTGTAGCGTTTTAAATATACCCCGATCTGTTCCCAATTCTCACCAATAGAGCTGCCTAACCAGATGAGCGTTCCATTCCACAATAAGCTCGAGGCAGTAGATAGTAAAACCACCTTCCAAGCCTTAAGTTTACCAATTCCAGAAAAGAGACCCACAACACTTCTTAGACCCGCCAGAAAACGGTTAATGAATACTACCCCATATCCCCATCTGGCAAATAATCGCTCAACACGTGCAAGACTTTTTGGGGAGAACCAGGTCTGTTGTTTTGAGTACATAAAACCACGACCATATTTGAGCCCAACGACGTAGAGTGTCATAAAGCCCATGACGCTTCCCAGCAGTGTTGTGACTAAAGCCATGTTGAAAGACAAATTCCCCCGGCCAACCAGATAAGCCCCGAAAATCAAAATCGTGTCTCCCGGTATGGGAGGGAAAATATTTTCAATATAGGAAGCCAGGAAGATTGTTATAAAGACCAACCAGATCGGAGCTTGCTCAATGAAGTTAAAAAGTGTTTCTAGCATAAGCTAATCTGTTTACTCTTAGCCACAGATCTTCACGGATAGGCACGGATTAATGTCTTTGTATCTCTCATCTAGTTGATCTTGTAAAAAGACCCTCATGCCAGCCTGCACTCCTTGAGTTACACCAGATAGACAGAGTACGCAGAGCCATAGAATAATTCTTAAAATCCATCTGTGTTTTATCGGTGTCAATCGGTGGCTCAGCTAGTTTTTGTAAGCAGGCAAACAGCTTGTGCAGCGACTGCATCTCCCTGTCCTGTCATTCCCAAACCCTCTGTGGTCGTAGCCTTAACTGAGACTTGTTCGACTGATATATTCAATGCGTCAGAAAGAATTTTTCTCATCTCTGGGAGATAGCCCATGATCTTAGGTTTTTGTAGTACCAGAGTTGCGTCTACATTTGAGACTGCATAGTTTTTGCCATTTATCAATCCATTAACATGTTTTAACAAATCAATAGAATAAGCTGCTTCATAATCAGGGTCAGTGTCTGGAAAATGTTGACCAATATCGCCCAGAGCAAGTGCTCCCAGAATAGCATCAGCAATGGCATGAGTCAGAGCGTCACCGTCTGAATGTCCCAGGGTCCCTTTTTCAAATGGGATGGTTACACCACCAAGGACCAATTTCCGGCCCTCCACCAAACGGTGGACATCGTAACCTGTGCCTATTCTAATGTTAGGTGTTAGGTGTTTGATGCTAGGCGTTTCAGTCATTAAATAATTCTATCGGATAAACATGGCATCGCCATAACTAAAAAAGCGATAATCATTTTCAATCGCTTCTTTATAGGCATTCATGATCTTCTCTTTTGATGAAAAGGCTGAGACCAACATCAATAGGGTTGATTTAGGTTGATGAAAGTTTGTGATAATCCCATCCACAACTCTGAATGTGTACGGCGGATAAATGAATTTATTGGTCCAGCCATCTCCGGCTTCCAACTCACGCGGATACATAACTGCTGATTCTAGAGCTCTAACAACGGTGGTACCAACACCAATCACCCGACGACCCTCAGTCTTGGCCTTTTTGATCGCTGCCACAGTCTCTTCTGGAACGTTAAAATACTCTGCATCCATTTGGTGTTTGGTAATATCCTCAACGTTGACAGGTCGGAAAGTTCCCAGGCCCACATGGAGAATTACATTGTGGATCTCAACACCCTTCGCTTCTGCTTTCTTGAGTAAGGCTTCAGTAAAGTGCAGACCTGCAGTAGGAGCAGCAACAGCTCCCCGATGTTTAGCATAAACTGTTTGATATCGTTTCTTGTCTTTGTCATTCGCTTCACGATCAATATAGGGAGGTAGTGGCCAGTGCCCGACCTCGTCAAGAATTGAGAAGAAGTCGCCACCATTCTTGTCGAATCGAACGACCCGTCCGCCTGAAACCGTGTTATCCACGACATCACACGTAATCTTATCTCCAATAACTAGTTTGTTCCCAACCCGAACTTTACGGGCAGGCTTAACCAAAGTTTCCCAAAGGTTATTACCCAGCTCACGTAGTAAGAATAACTCGATCTCAGTGTCCGTTTTATCTTTGTGGGCAAACAGTCTTGATGGAAACACCATGGTGTTATTTAGGACGAGAACATCTCCCTTTTCCAGCGCTGATACAACACTGGAAAATTTACTATGCTTTACCTCACCGGACTGAGCATCCAGCAACAATAATTTTGAACCATCACGCTTTGCAGTCGGATGTTGGGCAATTTTCTCGTCGGGAAGTTCATAATCAAAATCCGACAGGGTTAACGCTTTAGCACGATCAAACAGCATATTCTAGTCTTTCTCTTTTTTAAATAAGTTCGTTTGTGGAATCTCTGTTTTCAACACAAACCCTAAATGTCGATAAGCCTGAGGGGTCGCCTGGCGTCCTCGTGCAGTCCTTATCAGAAATCCTTCCATGATCAGAAAGGGTTCATAAACTTCTTCCAATGTGTTGGCTTCTTCCCCAACGGCAACCGAGAGAGAATTTAAACCAACCGGTCCCCCATCAAATTTTTCAATCAAAGCAGACAGGATACGTTTATCCATATCATCAAGTCCGTATTCATCAACATTCAACATGTCAAGCGCCTCATCGGCTGTTTTTCTGTTGATGGAACCGTTCCCTTTTACCTGTGCATAGTCACGAACTCTTCGTAACAGGCGATTTGCAATTCTTGGGGTTCCTCGACTACGTCGGGCTAATTCAAGTGAGCCCTCCTCATCAATGGGAACATTAAGAATATTTGCAGAACGTTTAATGATTTGCTGTAGTTGTTCCGGTTCGTAAAAGTCCAATCTGAGGACGACACCAAAGCGAGCACGCATGGGTGGCGTTAACAATCCAGCTCTGGTGGTAGCACCAACTAGGGTAAATGGTTCAAGATTTAATTGAACACTCCGTGCGCTAGGTCCTTTATCGATCATGATGTCAATTCGATAGTCTTCCATGGCCGAATATAGGTACTCTTCTACCATATGGTTGAGACGATGGACTTCATCGATAAAAAAGACATCTCTCTCGTCCAGGTTCGTCAGCAAGCCGGCAAGATCAGCGGCTTTATCCATGACCGGACCAGAAGTGATCTTAATATTGACACCCAATTCTTTGGCAACCAGCATGGCTAAAGTTGTTTTTCCCAGTCCGGGAGGACCAAACAGGAGCACATGATCCAAAGCTTCATTTCTTTGCTTTGTCGCCTCAATAAATATTTTCAGTTGATCGACCGTATGTTGCTGACCAACAAAATCGACCAGGGTTTGAGGGCGCAGAGCACGGTCAAACTCTTGTTCCTCGGTAAGCATTTGGGGTTGGGTTAGATCACTCATAAACTGTTATTAACGCGTGTATACTCCTATGATTCAGTCTCTGTCATCTTGGTAAAAAAGATGCCGGCAAATATAGTCGGGACAGGTACCCGATTCCAAGTGAAGCCTTCGTTGCAGGCGTGACTCATTTATTTAACATGTCCTTCAGGTAATGGCCTGTAAATGATCGTTTTACTTTTATTATTTGTTCAGGTGTTCCCACGGCAAGAATCTCACCTCCTCCATCTCCACCCTCTGGTCCTAGATCAATAACATGATCTGCTGATTTGATCACATCCAGATTATGCTCGATTACCAGAACCGTATTTCCTTTTTCCACCAGGCGATTAAGAACAGTGAGCAGCATGCGCACATCTTCAAAGTGGAGACCCGTTGTGGGTTCGTCCAAAATATAAAATGTCCTTCCCGTCCCAACCTTGCTCAGTTCGCTGGCCAACTTAACACGTTGTGCCTCACCACCGGAAAGGGTTGTTGCTTGCTGGCCAAGTTTGATATAGCCCAGACCCACATCGACCAAAGTCTTTAATTTTCTTTTCAAGCCCGGAATCGCCTTGAAGAAGCTATAACCCTCTTCCACGGACATTTCTAAAATCCCTGAAATGTTTTTACCCTTATATTGAATTTGCAGGGTTTCACGATTATAGCGCTTTCCCTTACAGTCCTCACACTGGACATAAACATCAGGCAGGAAATGCATTTCGATCTTTCGAATACCATCTCCCTGACAACTTTCACATCGACCGCCTTTCACATTAAACGAAAAACGACCCGGTTTATAGCCCCGCAATTTTGATTCAGGAAGCTGAGAAAAGAGATCTCTGATAAAGGTAAAGGAACCAGTATAGGTCGCAGGGTTTGATCTTGGGGTTCGACCAATAGGAGATTGGTCAATATTGATGACCTTGTCTACGTATGCCAGGCCTTCGACCCGTTCAAATGGCAGGCAGGTGATCTTGGTGTTATAAATAGATCTTGCCATAGCGGGGTAAAGGGTCTGATTGATTAACGAAGATTTACCCGATCCCGAGACACCTGTTACGCAAATGAATTTGCCCAGTGGAAAGTCTACGGTTACTCTCTGCAGGTTATTTCCTCGAGCACCGACCAGGGTCACCTTGCTGTTTTTTCCCTCACGCCTATAGAGTGGAATAGGTATACTCAATTCCCCTGATAGATATTTTGCAGTCAGTGAGTTTTTATTCTTTAGGAACGTTTTAGGTGGACCAACGGCAACGATTTCACCACCATGCTCACCAGCTCCAGGTCCCATATCGACTACAATATCAGCTTCTTCCATTGTCTCTTGGTCGTGTTCAATTACAAGAACAGTATTACCCAAATCTCGAAGATGTTTTAAGGTTTCTATGAGACGTCGATTGTCCCTTTGATGCAAGCCAATTGAGGGTTCATCAAGGATATATAAAACGCCCACTAGCTGTGAGCCAATTTGTGTCGCCAATCGAATTCTTTGCGCTTCGCCTCCAGAGAGGGTTCCTGCTTTCCGAGATAAGTTTAAATAATCTAAGCCCACATTAATCAGAAAGCTTAAGCGTTCCTTAACTTCTTTCAATATTTGCTTACCGATGATTTCTTCTGTTTCAGTAAGTTTTAAGTTATCATAAAAAGCGTGAAGTTCCTTGATGGGTAGATAACTTAATTCAGTTATACTTTTACCACCTAGTAGAACGTGGTTTGCTTCAATTCTTAGTCTAGATCCCTGGCATGATTCACAGGGAAGAGAACTCATAAAACCTTCAATCCATTTTCGTATGCCCGGTGAGGTTGTTTGTTTATAGCGTCGCTCAAGATTTGGAATGACGCCTTCAAAGCCGCCTTCGTATTCACCCTTCCAGCGATCTGACTCATATGCCATCTTAATTTTTTTATCCCCTGTACCGCGAATGATAGCATGTCTAGCCTCTTCACTGAAATTCGACCATGGCTCTGTGAATTTGAACTTATAGTGTTTAGCCATACTCTTCAGAATGGCAGCATACCAATTGCCCCTGGGTTGTTCTCCAAGTGGACTAATGGCGCCCTGCAGCAATGACTTTCGTTTGTCTGGTATGATGAGGTTGATGTCCATGCTGGTTTGCATTCCCAAACCATCACAGTCAGGACAAGCGCCATAAGGACCATTAAAAGAGAACAGTCGTGGTTCAAGGTCTGGATAACTTATCTCACAATACGGACAGGCGTAGTGTTCTGAAAAAATGTGCTCTGACTCGCCAACCACATCTACAATCACCATGCCCGACCCATGTTTTATGGCAAGCTCAACTGAGTCAGTTAATCGATCTTTAAACTCTTCATTAATAACCAGGCGATCGATTACAATTTCAATCTTATGTTGTTTATTTTTCTCCAAAGAGCTGGTCTTTGAAACTTGAAGTATTTTTCCATCAACCCGGACACGGACAAATCCTTCACGCTTAATCTCTTTGAAGGTCTCTTTAAACTCACCCTTGCGACTTTTTACGATTGGTGAGAGTATTTGAATGTTAGCATTAGGTTTTAAGTTTAAAATTGAATCTACAATTTGTTGTACGGTTTGCCGAGTAATTGGCCGGCTACAGTTATAACAGACAGGTTTACCAATTCTGGCAAAAAGTAATCGCAGATAATCATGAATTTCAGTTACTGTTCCAACGGTAGATCTTGGGTTTCGTCCTGCTGATTTTTGTTCAATGGAGATTGCCGGAGAGAGACCATCAATATAGTCTACATCTGGTTTCTCCATGAGTCCCAGAAACTGGCGAGCATATGCTGACAGGGATTCCACATATCGGCGTTGTCCCTCAGCGTAGATAGTATCAAAAGCCAAAGAGGTTTTACCTGACCCTGAAAGACCAGTAATTACTATAAATTTATCTCTGGGAAGTTCGAGATTTACGTTCTTAAGGTTGTGCTCTCGGGCACCGTGGACAATCAATTTTTCGCTACGCATGCAATCCTCAAATTAAACTTTGAAGTTATCTTAAAAAGGTCCGCTGAGGAAGAGGATTTTACACTATTTACTTCTTTATCAGAACACAGGCATATTTAATAACCAGTGTGACCGACTGGTCGGGCATTGAGTTTGCTTCTCCAGTATACAAACATAGACCGCGCTACAGGTCAATGTACGACACATAATATCAAATATCCTTCGGAACTGAACACTCAGTTTGTGATTTACTATTCATGCAATCAAACCTGTGTTAACTTTTCAACCGCCCCAATACCGCATCCCTCACACTTCTACGCTTATGACAAGCCAGACCCTTTTAGCTCACGGCCACCCATAAACGGATTTTACTACCGTTTAGCGAAATATGTCAGACTTTCTATCACTTGGATTATATTCTTTCTTGCTTCCAGGCTATTTAAATCAGAGAGGGTTTTCTCATAATGACAGCAATTGTACTAGATAACATTACCAAAAGCTTTAATGGTTTTACTGCTGTTGACTCGCTTTCGCTTAGCGTCCCCAAGGGCAGCATCTACGGCTTTATTGGTCCCAATGGCTCGGGTAAGACAACAACCATTCGAATGATCATGAATATCTTTTATCCCGATTCAGGTGACATTCAGGTCTTTGGCGAGAATCGCCACCGCAGTCATTCAGACCGGATTGGGTATTTACCAGAAGAGCGTGGACTATACAAAAAAATGAAAATTCGGGAACTTCTCCAATTCTATGGTGAGCTAAAAGTGGGACGTTCTGTAGCAAAAGATATTGACCACTGGCTCGAAAGGATGGACTTAAGTGAATGGGCCAATAAAAAGGTAGATACTCTAAGTAAGGGTATGAGCCAAAAAGTCCAATTTATCACCACAGTAATTTCTAAACCTGATTTAATCATTTTAGATGAACCGTTTAGCGGATTAGATCCCGTTAATACCGATACGCTGCTCCAGGCAATGCTAGAGCTTCAAAAAAATGGAGCAACCATTATATTCAGCACTCACGACATGGCTACAGCAGAAAAAGTATGCGACTATATCTTTATGATCCATAAAGGGAAAAAGGTTCTTGATGGAACGCTTGCTGAAATTCAGGATAAATATGGGAACGACACCTTGAGGATTCGCTGTGAAGATACGGCCACCGGTCTTGAATCAATCAACGGGGTAGAGCGAGTACATAATTTTGGCCAACAACAAGAACTCCGAATTAGCAAAGGTGTGGACCATCAAGTGGTCCTAAAGGACTTAATAAAATCCAATAAGCTATTGAGCTTTGAGCTGACCAAACCTTCACTCCATGACATTTTTGTCCGAATTGCCAGCGCGAAGGAGAAAGCTCATGTATAAGGTATTTCGCCTAGCGCTAAGAGAATATCTGGCCGCCGTAAAAACCAAAGGTTTTATCATCGGACTGGTGATGTTGCCGGTCTTCATGAGTGGCAGCATGATAGCCATGGCCCTGTTAAAGGATCATGTGGATATCAGAGAGCGTCATATTGTGGTTGTTGATGAAACAGGTGAATTTAATGATCCTCTTCATCAGGCAGCGGCTATCCGAAATTCTGAACATATCTTTGATCCTGATGACAGCAGTCAGGTTCAACCTGTCTATAATATTGAATTCCTTGATGTCGATACGGCTACAACAATCCAACTGGGTGCACTGTCAGATCGAGTTCGCAACGGTGAAATCCATGCCTTTCTCCACATTGGATCATCAATTATTCACCCTATGGAGAATCCTCCAAAAGCATTTGTGAATTACCATGCTGAAAGTGCTGCTCTGGATGATATTAGAAACTGGTTGCGGGATCCCATCAATAATCATCTTCGGTATCTAAGACTCAAAGACGCTGGGATCGATGAATCCCAAATTCCAGATCTTTTTCATTGGTCGTGGGTTAGCGCCAAAGGCCTGCTTACTGTAGATGATGATGGTAATATAATCGATGCTGGCGCTAGTAATGAGATTCGGGCCATTGCCGTACCGCTGGTAATGATGATGCTCATGTTTATGATGTCCATGATGGGTGCAATGCCTCAACTAAGTGCTGTGATGGAGGAAAAAACGCAGAGAATCGTTGAAGTGATCTTGGGATCAATTACCCCATTTCAATTTATGCTGGGGAAAATTTTGGGCGGACTGGCTGTGGCGCTTACTAGTACGCTGGTCTATGTGGGCGGTGGCATCTTGTTTATGCAATACCGTGGTTTTGAAGCCTATATCCCTTATGATATACTACCCTGGTTTGTAATCAATCTGGTTATTTTGCTCTTTATGCTTGGTGCACTCATGACCAGCCTGGGATCAGTGGCCAACGATGCAAAAGATGCCCAGTCACTTTCCTTTCCGGCCATGTTCCCAATGATGATCCCCATGTTTGTCATGATTCCAATTTTGAAGGAACCGCTGTCTTCGTTTGCTACTATCTTATCGCTCATTCCACCCTTTACGCCCATGGTGATGACACTGAGGCTCGCCTCGCCGGTAACCATCCCAGCCTGGCAACCCTGGGCAGGCTTATTAGGCGTGATACTTTTTACTCTCTTGGTTGTTTGGGCTGGCGCGCGCATCTTCCGGGCAGCTATTTTGATGCAGGGCGTACCCTTGAAATTTTCGAACATCATGCGCTGGATGGCCAAGGGGTAATGACTGCATGAATTCAACCCTGTTTTTTCATAATTTTGTATAGAAGGAAATAATTATCATGTCTGAAAACACCAACATTACCTGGACAAAAGCAAAGTCTCACCTCCGTAGTTTTACCTTTCACTTAAGTCAAAAACTCAGTGGTCAAATTAACCGCAAAGGCCTTTGGAGCTCTGAGGGGTCAGGCGAGATAGGCCCTCGCAAACTACTTTTTAGGTCAACCGGCAAAGCCAACAAGACTTGGACCATTTATGATGGTTCCACTGAAAAATCGATTGGTGAGTTCAATTTCAAATGGAAAGACTTTCAGCGGAGTAAGCTGGAGTTAAGCAATGGTAAGGTCTTTTATTTCAAATCTACCGATATTTTCCGAGGAGTCTGGAGTTGGATAAAAGAAGATTCATTGCTGGAGCAGTTCACATTCATGGTGGACACGCCATTACATCGATCCGGCATCATTGAGAACAACGCAAAAGACCTTTCGGCAGAAGAACGGGATATTCTATTGCTGTTCGGTCTTCATCTTCAACATTGGATCAACACCTGGATGATGACGATTGTCATAGCAGTGATTGCCGCTATTTCAGGGTGATAGGTTAATTGCTTCGATACATCCCGACATCAATGTCTGGACACTCAGCGACCTTGTGAAACTGGTCCTTGAGTTCAACTTTCAATAGCACCCGACTTCAGTTGGGTGGTTACTGAGAAGATGCACCTGGCCTGAGTTTCATGCCCCAATCCACAGCATAGACCACAATCATATTGGTCAGGACAGAGAACCCGATAAACCAGGTCCAGGCCAAACCCATCTCCTTTAAAACGAAGACGATCAACATAGATGCTATGAGTCCCGCAATCAGGCTTGGTTGTGAGAAATCTCTATCAATTTTGGTGAGGAGAAAAAGCCCTAGCAATCCACCATAGGTGAATGAGGCGATCTGCAATCCCATAACCACAATGGCTTTATCCGATTCATCAAAGACCAGTGCAATTCCGATTAAGACTATGGCCCAACCCAAACTGATCAGGCGGGATTTCTTGATGGATACGTTTCCGCCGAGCCAATCTGTATTCGTTGAGGAGGCTAGAGAGTTTATGGATGAACTTAAGGTCGACATGGCAGCTGATAAAACACCTGCGAGCAGGAGTCCTTTCAGGCCTGTTGGAAGCTCATTGACGATAAAACTTGAGAATTCTCGATCTTTTTCAATTTCGATTCCACCGAGATAAAGATAAATCATTGAACCAGCTAGGAGGAATACAGCAAACTGTAAAAAGACAAAGAATCCGCTACCGATAATCGCTTTTTTTGCTGATGAAAGGTCCCGGCAGGACAACACGCGTTGCACCATCATATAATCCGCTCCGTGTGAAGCAAAAGAAAGTAACATCCCACCAATAACAGCTGAGAAGAAAAGCCAGGGCTCCGAGAACAGATCCCAACCCCAGCGCACAATATCCAGTTTTCCTTGGGCATTTAACTGAGAGATCATGGTTCCAAAGCCTATGTCGCTATGGGCCAGGATATAGAAAATCGCCACAAGCCCACCACCCAAATAGAGCACGAACTGAAAACTGTCCACCCAGACAACGGTTCTGATTCCACCCATTAAAGTGTAAATTACGGTCACTACCCCAATCACCAACACGGCAGCTGGTAAGGACCAGCCGGTAACAACTTGGACAATAACAGCCGTGGCCAGGAAGCGGATTCCATCTGCTAAAATTCGTGTTATTAAAAAGACACCTGAGGCAGTTTTCTGAATTTTTTTACCAAATCGCGCACCCAGTACTTCATAAATTGAGGTGATCCCACCTTTGAAATAGGCGGGTAGCAAAAAGATACTCACGAGGATGCGACCCAGGATATACCCAAGAGCCAACTGTAGAAAAAACCAGTCATCACGGTATGCCAAACCCGGGATACTGATAAAAGTCAATACTGATGTTTCTGTAGCAACAATAGATAGCATGGCAGCCCACCAGGGCATGTCACGTCCGGCTAAAAAATAATCTTCAGAAGTTTTGTTAAAACGACTGTTGTAAATTCCGTAAGCAGAAATTCCAACAAGGAACAGGATGATGATACTGAAATCCAGGGTTGAAAGCATGTTAAGTTCCTTGCTAGGTGTTAGGTGTTTGGTGTTTGGATAGAAAATCAAGGCCTTCTAGGTAGGACTCTACTTTTTTTCCGTAGAATTGAGCAGCACAAACATCCTTGGTAACAGAGATTTTTCGGAAATCCTCGCGTTCGTAAATATTGGACAGGTGAACTTCAACTACAGGTTTTCCAATTCCTTCAATGGCATCTCGAATTGCATAGGAATAATGGGTAAAAGCCCCGGGATTTATAATAAAACCATCTGCCCATTTTCTTCTACGATGCAAAAGGTCAATAATACGACCCTCATGATTGGTCTGAATAATCCGTGTTTCCAGATTCAGGTCACGGGCTTTTTTGCGAATTGCCGTGTTGACCTTACTCAAAGTCAGGGTTCCATATTGTTCAGGATCCCTGCTTCCTAATAGGTTCAAGTTTGGGCCATGAATAATGAATATCTTCTGTTTCTCTGGTTGTTGCGACATGATACAATCTAAGCGGGGTAACCATGACCTGCAATCAGATGTACTTATTTACAACTCATAATCTTTTCAGTACAATTCTTTCATTCACCATGACTAATTAGACAAGAGGTCACCCCCTTTACGTATTCATGTTATGCTTGAGTATTTGGTGGTATTATTAACACTCTAATCACTTGATAGTATTTGGGTTTATGCATATATTATTTTCACTGTCAGTAAAAAACATTAGGGGGAAAGATGAAAAAGATAATCTTGCTAATTTTTGGGATTTCATTTCTCTTTTTATCGGTTCTTAAGGCACAATTATCTGGTTATGAACAGCGTCGGATCAGCATAAGTTCTTTACAGAGCCATTTTTCCGCTTACGGCTCTGAAAGAGCCTGGAATAATGTTTATTACGAAGGGCTACGGTGGCCGGCAGATATTCCCGAACAAGATAATTCCGTAATAAAAAGAGCCTGGCTGGCAGCTAGAAACTTCACTGATGAATCGGGGAACTACCATGATTTTTCCAGTATCTATTTTCATCTCAATAATGTAGGTAATAACCAATTTCCTGTTGAACTCACTCAATCTGCAAAATATCCAAAACCATCCGTCCATATAAACGGACAAGAAACATCTTATCTCGATCAAGATTACATAGATACCTATGATCCAACGCAGGCTCCTGACAGAATTATCACCAACATTGTGAACACCTCATTAGGTCTTACACAAACGAGGAAAATACTAGCTTTCAGTCAAAAGAATCATGAGAACTATTTCATTAAGATATTCACCTATACCAATACAGGGAATACGGACTTTGAACCTGATATTGAGTTAACCGACTCCTTGCATGGGGTGCATGTTGGTTGGGGGACCCGATATTCTGGTGGTCGGCAAGGTGCTCAGGCCACCGGAAATACCTGGGGACAACATGACTGGGTTACTCGTCGGGGTGAGGACTATTCAGAGCATTACCTTGATCCTATCACTCCAGAAAATCCAATTGCTGAATGGTTGCGTAGTGGATTCTCATGGATGGGACAATCATCACAACTCTCGTATGATAATATTGGTGCCCCTGATGTAACGGGTAACGGTCGTCTATTGTCGCCTCACTTTGTGGGGTCTGTGGTTTTACATGTGGATGTTAGTGCAAGTGATCCCACTGATGATGTTTCACAGCCTACCTTTCTTGGATGGCATGCGGGAGATACTTACCCAGACCAAGATGACCATGCTGCTACTTATAGCATGCTAGCCGGTAACCCCTATCCAAATACTAGTTTTGGAGGTACCGATCGTTTGGACAGCCATTTGGAATCAATCACTCATCGCCTGGATCCTTATACCATCCACGGAGATGGCGGTGGCACGAATATTATGACCACCTACGGACCCTTTGACTTAGCTCACGGTGAAAGCATCACGATTGTTGAAGCAGAGGGCATCAATGGTCTTAGTCAGGAGATGTGTCAACTAATTGGTGAACGCTGGAAATCAGCTTATGTTAATCCTGGAGATACTGGTCCCTTTATCCTTCCTGATCATAGTGAAACCAATGATAAGGATTTATACAAAAACTCCTGGGTGTATACCGGTATGGATTCTATCATGCTTACATTCACCCGCGCCAAACAAAATTTCGACGCCAATTACCAAATCACTCAACCTCCTCCTCCAATGGTCTTTGATCTGAATGCATCAAATGACCAAATCAGTCTAGCCTGGAACAACTCTGCAGAGTCATCCCCTGAATTTGGTGGTTATAAAATCTATCGTAAACAGCTTCTATCTTCAGGAGAATTCCAGGAGGTTTTTACTTGTGGTGTCGGAACAGATCATCCGCAGATTGAAAATACTTATATTGATCTAGATGTTTTAGACTCTACTGATTACCAGTACTATTTAGTTAGCTTCAGTCTTAACAACAATTTGGAAAGCGGGAAATTCTACACTCTCACAACACTACCCATTCGTCTATTGGATACACCGCGAGTGGATGCAGATTTATTTGTCAGCCCAAATGGAAGTGATGAAAACAGCGGACTCAATGCTAGCGAACCGCTCAAAACAATCTCACTGGCTTTAGAGAGAATATTGCATAGCAAACTCCATCCACACACAATTCATCTTGCTGAAGGGATCTATAGCCCCAGTAACAACGGGGAGGAGCTACCTCTGAATATTGGTGGATTCCTAGAAATAACAGGAGAAGTCGGAACCATCCTAGATGCTGAGAATACTAGCAGAGTCCTTTCAGTCACAGGGGAAAACATTAAACTCAATAATCTTTGGATAAGAAATGGTTTAGCAAATAACGTGCTTACTCAAGGTGGTGGTATCTTCGCTCAAGATGCAATCTTGGCTCTCGATAATGTGAAAATCTCTGACTGCTCAGCAATTAGTGGAGGTGGTTTGTGGGCAAATATGAGTCAGTTGAGTTTTTCAGGAGTGACTGTCAGTAAGAATCATGCAGAGCAAATTGGAGGTGGAATATATTTAGGTGTAATTGACTCTCTTAACTTTGACGAGCAAAACACTAATAGTATTTATCATAACACAGCTGGAGAGGTTGGATTTGATCTCTATAGTTTTTCTTGGCCAAGTTTTACTAGTTATCAACTGTCTCTGGATACATTTACGGTTAGCTCTCCTTCAGATTATCATACTTTTCCTGCCTCTACATTTGAACTGAATATAAACACTGGTCTGGAGAATCAATATGCCGCTGATCTTTTTGTTTCACCTGTAGGAGATGACAGCAATACCGGTCTAACCAGTGCAGAGCCACTTCAAACGATTTCAAAAGCCCTTCAAACTATTGTTACAGATCCAGATCAGCCTCAAACCATCTATCTTGAAGCAGGGATCTATTCTCCCGGAAACTCTGGTGAGAAATATCCTCTATATCCTCGTGACTACTTAACAATAATAGGTGTTTCACCCACCGCAACAATTTTAAATGCGGAGCAAAAATCTGGTCTGGTTGTGGCTTACGCTCATGAAGCAGTAGCTATTCAAGAACTCGGGCTAAAAAACGGAACGCGAGAGACTGCAGGTACTGCCATCTCAGTTTCTCATTCAATCATTGATTTTGCTAGCTTGATAATTGAAGACAATGTTGGTCCTGGTGGAGCCGCTGCTCTAGCAATTAACGCTGAATCCCACTCTAACTTATCAAATGTCACCATTCGACATAATTCAGGAGGAGGGCTTTATCTAGCAGGCACAGCTCAAGTCAGCTTTGATCCAGTTAATCGCTGTAGTATTTATCTTAATGAAACTGATGATAGGATCGGTCAGGATATTCGCAGTTACTTAAATTATAGCCCCATCAATGTCACCCTGGATACCTGTACTCAGAAATATCCAACCCTGGAAATAGCAGCTCCCCTGGAAGCCTTTACCTTTGATATTCTAAATGGTATCATTCCGCAAGCTGCTCATGATCTTTATGTTTCAGCAGACGGTAGTGATGATAATTCAGGATTGTCTCCGGATGAACCGCTACAATCGATTTCACTTGCCCTGGATCTGATTTTTGCCAACGACGAACATCCTCGCTCAATTTTTCTGGCTAATGGTATTTATAGCCCCGCTCTTACAAATGAAACCTTTCCCCTTGAAGGAAAAGACCACGTTTCAATAATAGGAGAGTCTGTTGAAAGTACTATCCTAGATGGAGACAGTCTATCATCAATTTTTAATTTTAATACAATCCAACACATGAATATCAAACAGCTAACGATTAGAAACGGTCTTGATATCCATGGTGGCGCCATGACCTTAACAAAGTCCTCTCCGCTATTTCAAAGGGTTTTATTTATAGACAATCATTGTGAAAAAACGGGAGGTGTAATATACCTGGATGCTTCAGAGTGGCCATACAATGAAACAAGACCCATTTTTGTAAACTGCTCATTTATAAATAACACTACTGATTTAGGAGCTGCAGGAGTCTTAATGTTTTATTCACAATCATACCCTGTGTTTATAAATTCACTTTTTTGGAACAACGGAATATATCCAATCATTAGCAATGCTCCCGGTGTAACTACTTTAGCAAATTGTCTAATAGAAGGTGGTGAGGGAGCAGCACTCCCTTCAGTGCAATGGTTAGGTGAGATTCTAGATTCTGACCCTCTTTTTGTCAATGGAGACCCCATAAGCTATGAGCTGATGCCTGGTTCACCTGCCATTGATGCCGGAGTTACCCAATTTGTATTAGAAGGTGATACACTGATCAATATAGCACGTGATAAGTTTATGGGGAATGCACCTGATATTGGTGCTTTTGAATCACCTTATACAGTAGGTGTTGATCCTCATGAACAAAGACCTTTCACCCACATGCTTCACCAAAACTACCCAAACCCTTTTAACCCAAGCACAAACATTCGCTATGGTCTCATGGAAACCACCAAGGCCAGCTTGGTGGTTTATGATATCACCGGTAGGGTTGTACTCCAGTTTGAAGAAAAAGAACTTGCAGCAGGGTGGTACAATCTTAGCTGGGCAGGAGTTGATCAGTGGGGACAACCTGTAAGTACAGGAGTGTATTTTTGCAGGCTCCAAGCAGGAGAATTCAGTAAAACAATCAAGATGATTTTACTCAAATAATCACTTCAATAAATTGTGGTAAATAAAAAATGGCGAGGAATTATCCTCGCCATTTTTTATAAGTCTTAATCCCTAAACTTTTCAGCCTTCTGTCGCTATGCGAGCTTCTTCAAGAATCACACTATATTTATAACCAGCACCGAAATCTTTATTCAGAGTTACTTTTCCATTGAAAACAACCACATCACCCAACTTTACGATTTCTTTCGTTGTAATGGTTAGGTCATAGTTTTCGCCAGACTGAGTTCCGTCTTGGAGATGAACCCAATTCCGACCCATGATATTAGCATTAAACTTGGTGACTTTTCCCTTGATGCTCACCATTTTACCCTCATATGAGGCTGGAGAAGCAAACAGGTCTTGCACAGTCACACCACCAGCAAGCTTATCTATTGAAATGCCAGAATCAGCTGCATTCTTTTTGCCACCATATGGTGAGGTAGCATCACTGTTCTTCGCCATGGTCTTTGGAATACCCTTCATCTGTCCCACAAACCAAATCGAGTCAAACGTTTTATTCAACTCTTTACTGGCAAATTCCTTCATCTCCAAGCCTTCGTCAAAGTATAAAGTCATACCGACTTCAATCGGTTGTTTTGCAGTGGCAATCCAATATTCCTTCGATCCCTCAGTCACTCTTAAATAGGTATAACTCTTAGCAACGATAACTTCTTCAACATGAATCTTATGATTACTGCTCATTGACTCTTGTGGGGCAGCCACTTGCTTACCTTGCTCTGGTGCTTTGACTCTCTCTTTTGAATCACAAGCAACCAAGCTTACAAGTACTGAACTCACTATAATAACACTTTTAAAATACATTTGATTTCCTCTCATATTTTCAGCCTACAATATTACAAAAGTTTACCCCGGATTTAAGGTTAATTTTCTTTCATCTTAATTAATTCATCAACATGTGATTCAAGCTGGGGAAAGAATTCCAGAAACCCCTGTTCAATCAGATCATACTTGTTTTCTATCTCATCTACTACACCATAGAAATCATGTTTGATTCTAAGGCGACTTGCCAAGCCATCCAAAGCTCGACCAACACCTTCAAGTCGGGTGTACGTTCCTATCCAGTTTTTACTGATCATCCAACTCACCACCATTTCCATACGTGGCGGCATAAGTTTCTTCTGTCTCCACAGAGCGTTATAGCAATCATTCACATACTCGTCTAGGTCGCTCTCCATATAGCGTGACCAGTGTTTGATCAGAAAGTGATCGAAGACCACATCCAGAGCCACACCGGCAAACCGTCTGCGTTCCTTGCTAAAGTTTGCTCTGAGTTCTCTCACGAGGGGGTGGGAATCTGTAAACACGTCCACCGACCGATGCATTCGGATCCCGGCCAGAACTTCCGTTGGCAGAGCATCCTGATCCACATCGCGAGTGAAATCACCCATGATGTTTCCCAGACGAGAAAGGTCATCTTCGGGAGAGAGGTAGAGGTGAGCCAGGTAATTCACGGAGTTTCCTCGATTAATCCTTTTTAACAGCCTTACACAGCCACAGTTGAATGGTTCCCTTGGTGGTAATCTGAGTTTCAATAGTCTCCAGGCCGACCGCTTCTATAAGTTTAGGCATGCCACCTTGTTTCATAAAGGATCTAAATCCAGAGTAATGCTCCCAGCCAGCCATGAATTCAACCATATGAGTTCCTACCAACCTCCAATTAGAAGGTTGCGGGTTGATCCAGTCTACCAGAATAAGTTGCTTGCCCAAACGTTTCATTTCTTTAAGAACCGGGATTCGCTTTTCTTCAGGCATCTCGTGGATGACCATACTACTCATGGCAAAATCAAAACTTTGATCTTCCAAGTGAGAAAGATCGGTAGCATCTGCCAGTTGAAACTCACAATGCCCGGCCCCTTGCCGCTTAGCTTGCTTACGCCCGGTTTTCACCATGGTTTCAGAAAGCTCAATACAGACACCGTGAACGATTTTATCAGCAATATGTAATAGCTGGTCACCAGTACCGCACCCTACATCAATGACACTGCTTCCAGCTGGAACAATTTTGGCGATCCGCTTACGAATTCCCGCCAGGGAGGGGTCTATGAATTGTCTATATATCCAACCATCATAAAAATGGTTCTTTGCTTCAATTTTTTGATCCATAATATCCTTTAATGCTTGGCTGACAAAATGAGTCTCTAGATGATTTTGGTAAAGGCTTTTCTTGCTTACCCTATAAATCAATGCATTCCACAAAACAAGTTCATCCCTGCCACGGATTTACACAGATTCCCACGGATTAAAAGCGTTTAGTGTTTTCTATATTACTCACAGTCGAAGTCGAGATTAATAGATTGTCTCCTTGGAAATCGTTGTCCTGAGTATATCGATGGGGCTTGGTTTGAGATTCTGCAGAAATGAGCGTAGCAATTCTCTTTCTCTTAACAACGAAGCAGACGAAAATTCAGAATTCATTTTTATCGTCTTTGCGAGCGAAGGATGGCGTGGCAATCTCAATTTCATTTTAAACCGCAGAGTTCGCTAAGAGCGCAAAGAGAATAATAGCTTTGCAGGGTGAGGTTTTGACCTATACAGGCAGGTTTGTGTTGCCACACTACACCACGACAAGTGGTCGGAATTAAATCACACTCTGAAAAGTTTCTGTCTTAAACCCATGTTTTATGAAATGTATTATCTCAACCCCAATATATTGTAGCTTAAAGTCCTATTTTTTATTGAAAAAGAAGACCTTATTAACTTGACAGGTGAGGGGTCAAAAATTAATTTCGTTGGCTTTGCTTCTATTGGGATCAAGGCAACGAGAGAAGGAGCCTATGGCAAAAAAAGTAAAACGGATCGGTGGAGACACAAATCGCAGCCTCAGTAAATATCTTGAGGAAATTGGTCAGTATGAACCACTGGACCCAAAAGATGAGATCTCATTAGCTCAGCGAGTTAAGCAGGGTGACCGTCTTGCGCTTAAAAAATTGACTGAAGCCAACCTCCGTTTTGTGGTCTCTGTCGCTAAAGATTATCAGGGCCAGGGATTGCCACTAACAGATCTTATTAACGAAGGTAACCTGGGATTGATCAAAGCCGCTGAGCGGTTCGATGAGACCCGTGGTTTCAAATTTATCTCTTACGCTGTATGGTGGATTCGTCAATCTATTCTCCAGGCTCTGGCAGAACATTCACGTATTGTTCGTCTTCCCTTGAATCGGGTTGGAACCATTTCAAAAATTTCCAAGACTTCAGATCGTCTTGAACAAAAGCTGGAACGGACACCTACTGAACGAGAAATTGCCGCAGAGCTTGAAATGGCACCGGAAGAAGTGGCTGACGCCATTCGCATTTCCAAACGCCATCACTCATTGGATGCACCTTTCCAGGAAGAAGAAAAAAATTCACTCATGGATGTTATCGAGGATGAGCATCAAGATGCCCCCGATTTCGATCTTATGTCTGATTCACTTAAAAAAGAAATACGCTCCGCTCTTGACACCTTAAAGGACAGAGAGCGTGAAGTGATTCGTATGTATTTTGGTATCGATCGCGAGTATGCACTTACTCTGAATGAGATCGGTGAAGAATTTAATCTGACGCGGGAACGTGTTCGTCAGATCAAGGAGAAAGCCATCAAGCGTCTCCAGC
>CAZOBQ010000004.1:0-60226 GCA_964578155.1 uncultured Lentisphaeria bacterium | reverse complement strand
GGTCCTTCGGAGCACCGCTGGCTCAATTGGTAGAGCAGTTGACTCTTAATCAATTGGTTCCAGGTTCGAGTCCTGGGCGGTGTACATAAAAAAAGACCTTCCTTTTGGAGGTCTTTTTTTATGTACACCTGTCATAGGCTGAGATCCTCACTAAGGCAAGCAACCCTAAGAACCATGATGTTTTGCGTTCTATCCAGTAGTATGACACACCCATTCTGATTTCTTTGATTTCGAATTTTAAATGGCTATAATTACTGACACCTGAAATCAGCCATGTAGCGTTCAGCGTGTTTTCATGTTCTTGGGATTATCAGAAACCTAAGCAAAAAGAAACTTAAATGATAAATTTCACTACAGGCGGTACTCAATGACAATGACACCTCGCGAACGTGTCCTTTCTGCTATGAATCATGAAGAACCTGACCGAGTACCCATTGTGATTGGCGTCAGCAATGCCACAGGCATCAAAATGGGAACCTACCAGCGGATAAAGGAAATAGCCGGTATTGAGGCACCCAACACCTATATCTATGACTGGCCCGAACTGGGTACAGCTAAAATTGACCAAGCCACAATGCTACGCCTGCATAGTGATGTACGTGGAGTCAGGGACATGCATCCCATGGAAACACTGAGACGCAACCAGGAACGCGAACCGCATAGTCCTTTCATTGACTCCTGGGGCAGTGGACAGATGGAGACATCTCCTGGTGTGTGGTTCCCGGGGATTCACCCACTCTCCGAAGCAACGGCCATAGCAGAGATTGAGGCTTATCCCGGCTGGCCGGATATGAGTGATCCAAGCCGGATCGCCCATGTGCAGGAAACAGCGAGGCGCCTGGCCGAGCAAAATGAGTATGCTATCATGGCTACACCGTGGTTGTTATTTCCATTCGAGCGGGCGTTTGCCATGCAGGGGATGGATGTTTTCTTGATGAATATGAGCCTGTATCCAGAATTTGCTCGCGCTCTCTTAACAAAGATCACCGAGGTGTGCAAGTCACTCATGGGTCCCTTTTTGGATGAACTGGGGGACAATGTAGATATTATCAAAATTGGTGACGATTTGGGAATGCAGGATAAGTTGATGATCTCTCCTGAGATGTATCGGGACATCTTAAAACCACTTCACGCGGATTTTATCCAATTCATTAAGGAGCGCACCAAGGCCAAGGTCTTTTTCCATACAGATGGCGATGTATTCCCCCTCATCGATGATTTTATTGAAATAGGGGTAGATATTCTTAATCCTATTCAGACCTCGGCTGGTCAGATGAGCGATCTTGCAGGACTAAAAAAATACGTGGGTAAGAATCTGGTATTATGTGGTGGGATTGATTCTCAAAACATCCTACCCCATGGTACTCCCGCAAGCGTGCGCCAGGAAGTGAGAAGAGTATTGGAATTCCTAGGACCAGGAGGTGGGTTTATGGCGGCCGCTGTCCACACCGTTATGAATGATGTGCCCGCTGAGAATGTACTGGCCATGGTTGATGCCGTTGAAGAATTCGGGCGCTACCCGATTCGCTAGTTGGATCAGATATTCCTTAATACGGCAGGACTCAAAGACCATCTTCATCTTCATGGTGAATATGTTGAAGCGGTTCAAATGCGCAAAATTGAAATAGATTAAGATGCTATTACCTCACGCAGTTCTTCAAGCATCCTTTCCAACGAATACTGAGGTTCATAACCCAGAAGATCATGAGTCTCGGAGATATCGTAGGTCTTCGGTTTGAGCTGAATAGGCAGTTCAGCCATGTCAGCCACAAACGCATATTCGGGAAATTTTTCGGAGAAACTCGTCCCAGGTCCGTGCTTGTCCCAATTATCCAATTCATCCTGACTAAATTCAGCGTAGCGATCCACTATCAGTCGGGGATTGCTACCAGGTTCCACGCTTGCAAGACTGCTCAACGCTTTCTGGACAGCCGGGACCATATCCTGGATATGGACAGCTCCCTGCCAGAAATACCTGGCCCACTCTGTGAAGGAGGCGTAAACCTCTCTATTCCATGGAGGAATGAATCCCCTGGGACGCAAGGTGATTGATTGCAGTCCATGTGTTTTAGCGGTATTAGTAATGATCTGTTCAGCCAAACGCTTGGTAAAACCATAATATCCTGTGGTCTTAAAAACACTGCTGCTAGAAATATGTATCAATGACGGAAAGACACCTGCGGCCCATATCTCTGAAACCCGTTTAGTACCCATAACATTCAGAGTCCAGAATTCTTGCTGAGTTTTCAATTGGGATGCCTCATGAATGCCATGCCAGGCAGCAATGTGAATCACAACATCAATTCCAGCTGAAACCATAAGTAGTGATTCCAGGTCAAGTACTGAACCGGGGTGATAGTCATGACAGTCAAAAGTCGGTGAAATTGGATCCAGGATGCTGACCTGGTGTCCATGCTGGGTGAGGAGGGGTGCCAGGGCAGTCCCCAGATCACCTGAACCGCCGGTAAGTAGAATACGCATGGTAGCAATTTGACATGCAAGTTGACAAATAGCACGGGATAAAATTTCTAGACCCAGCCACTAATTATTAACAAGCACAAAATCCTTACTCGGCTTAATCTCAGAACCCGTGCACATATCCAACCCCAGTGAGTAACTCAAAGTGACAGAAATAGGGATACCCTCATGGATATATTGAGAATCTCAGCTATATTCATGTCATCAAAACAGACATTATTTCGTCAAATGGATGGAACTACAAATGAGTAAGAATATTATCATCGCCTATGATGGCACAGGCAACGAGTATGGAAATCATAATACAAACGTGGTAAAGACGTATGAGTCCATTGTTCGAGATGGAGACCAGATCGGCTTATATGACCCTGGAGTAGGGACATTCAGTTTCCTCGGCAGAAATTTGGGTAGACGCGTTGGTATCTGGATGGGCCTGGCTTTTGGCACGGGTCTGCAACAGAATATTGAGGACGGTTATGAGTATCTCATGGACCATTATGAATCCGGCGATAAAGTGTTCATCTTCGGGTTTAGTAGGGGCGCCTTTACCGCTCGTGCACTGGCCGGGATGATCCATGAACTGGGCATTTTGCAAAAAGGGAGCAAGAATCTCATTCCCTATGTATCCAAGATGTATAATAATCGTGAATTTGATATAGCTGAGAAATTTAAAAAGACCTTCTGCCATGAGTGTAAACCCCACTTTATTGGTGTTTGGGACACCGTTAAATCCTTGGGACATATATACGGAAAAACATTTTTTGATCAAAAACTCAACAGAGATGTTAAATATGCCTATCAGGCCATGTCAATTGATGAAAAACGTAAAAAGTTTCCGGTCAGTCTCTGGGATGAAAGCAGGCGTGTTGAGGGGCAAACTCTGGAACAGGTCTGGTTCTCAGGTGTCCATTCTGATGTGGGCGGCTCTTATGATGAACGTGGACTGTCAGATATTGCATTTGCCTGGATGATGGATCAAGCGGTAGCCTGTGGTTTAAAATTAAAGTCAAATTGGCGCGATGATCTCAATCAGGATGAACTGGAACCGATCCATGTCTCGCGGAAAGGATTCTGGAAAATTTGGTGCAGTGTTGACAGGCATCTTCCAGAGAGCCCAAACATTCATAGGAGTGTTCACGATAAACAGGAGGGTGATGAATCATATGCACCTAAAAACATTCCGGCTGATAATGTAAATTGGGTCACCAATGACAGCTATGAGCGATATAAAAATACGGTTGATGTAATCACTTGAAACCGAATACAGAACTGCTTCCAAAGGAGGTTTACCATTGAGTAATAAACTTCAGGTTGGTCTTGCGAGCGTGGACATGACACCAAAAATTGGTGTTCCGTTAGCGGGGTATGGCGGTGAGCGCCGCCGGATTATTCCCTGGGATATTTTCAACAAATATTCCTATTGCACCTACTTAAAACCATCAACTGGCGTGCTTGATCCGGTTCGTGCCAAAGCAATGTACCTGGAAAAACCCGATCAGCGCCTCCTCTTTCTTAGTCTTGATATCGTTGCTATAACCGCCTGGATGAGCAAACAGATCAAGCAAAGATTATCAAAACTTGGGCTGAGTGAATCTGAGATCAACATTTCTGCCACCCATACCCATAGTGGATCAGGCACCCTGAGTAAAAGCAAAATATGGCAACCCCTGGGGTCGGATCGGTTTCAACAAAAGATCTTTGATAAATTTCTGCTGGATATTGAAAAAGCGGTAGAAAATGCCATTCAAAACCGAGAGCCGGCTACCCTGTATACGGATGCATTTCAGGTTGAGGGTATCCAAAAAAACCGACGTGATAAAGATGGGTATATTGATAAAACAGTTAAAATCCTGCTTGCCAAATCTGAGCAGAATCACTGGATGGGAGGTCTGGTCAATATGGCGATTCATGCCACCGCTTTAGGGAGCTCCAATTTAAAGTTCAGCGCAGATATGCCTGGAGGCATTGAATCTGGGTTATCCAAATATTTGGATGAGGTCAATCAAAATGCCAGCAAATTCCCCATTGAAATGCTCTTCATCAATGGCGCTGAGGGTGATATTACGCCGGTTTACAGAGGTCTTGACGGTATTGCGAAAACGGCTGACATAATTACACAAGAATTCTCCAGACATATTGATACATTCAAGAAAGTTAAAGCAAATTGGGAAGTAGACCCAATCGATGTTAAGATTGGCAAGGCCAGGTTAAAGGTGGCTTTATGTACGAAACAAAAAGGAATATTTAAGCGTCTCGTAAGGAGATTGTTCATACCATTAAAGCGTATGATGCCAAGCAAAACCAAACTACATATGATCAAACTGGACAATATGGTCATGTTATCATGGCCTGGAGAACCAACTGCGGCTTTGGGGCGACAGCTCGTCTTGAAATCAGAAGCTGCTGGTTGGGATTCTTGCTGGGTCATGGGTTTAACAGAAGGCCATCTTGCCTACTTCACTACCAGGGAGGAGTATGCTAAGCGTTCATACGAAGCGTGTAGCTCACTTTATGGTAAAGATGGGGGAGAGCACATTGTTCGAGTCTATGAAGACCTCCTGAAACAAATTGTCTAGCTTAATGATGTTGTACCGTAATCAGGAGTAAAGCCAAGCATAATCAGCTAGTATTAAACGAGATTGGGATTGTGATATAGATTCCATCTCGAAATACCACCCTTGCTAATCTCAACTCCTGCTTTTATTTTGAATTGGTCATTTTACTTTCAGAGTCGTAATCGCTAGCAAACTAACAGCAGTTGACTCTAGACATTCTATCGAGAATTGCCAAAACATGAAAAACGGTATCCTATTTTTCGTCCTTATTATTTCCCTCTCTGGACAGAGCTATGTCCCTGAGGAGGATCCCGATATTGATATTGGTGATTGGCGGGTCTCCAATGAACCCATTGAGTTTAATCTAGACGCTTCAATCATGCATCTGGCAGGCTCGGCCGGTTTGGCCAGAATCCTGGATGATCACCTGCTCTGGTGGCAAACGGATGCCATCACTCTTCCCTGGGAGCGAGTGGGAGCCATCGGAGGCGAAGGCTTTTCCGCCAATGATGTTAAAATGGATCTGCTGGGGGTTGCCCTCAATCGAAGTATTAACCACCTGGTACGATTTGTTCTTCAAAAGGATAAAAAGAATGAACTGTCCAGAGTTTCCATCTGGGTGGCAAACAGTGAGCAGCCAAAACTTTATCTATCCCTAAACCTCTAGTCCCTTTCCACATCTTTGAATAACTTCGTTCCTAAATAAACCCGGAATCGAGACCCCTTATGCGAGAATCACTTAAGAATATAAGCGAATCAAATCTTTTTATTGCACTCCTTACAGCGACCCTGATCATCAGTTTTCTATTTTCCGTGAAGCATAATACAGCATCCATCAAGGCGCGTAAATTTGCAGCCAGCCAAGAGCAACAACCCACACTCAGTGCGGAAGCAGTCCAGACAAAGCTCCAGATAAAAAAACGAGCCAAAAAAGTTCGAGCTGAGAATCCCGGTGTTTTTATCAAAGCACAAAGTGAGATCAAAACCGCTCCTGATGGAACCTCCTATTCACCCAATTACAAATATGTTGAGCTGAATAAAGCTAAGGCGAGGAAATTGGCAGTTGAGACATCAATCCTTCAAAAAAGTTCTGTCCAGACCGGGCACTTCGAGAACACTTCGACAAGCTCAGTACAACGCCTCAGCATCCGGTCAACGAATACGGCGGGTTGGGTGGAGCGCGGACCAGGGAATGTCAGTGGTAGAGCAAGGGCTATCGTCATGGATCCTGCTGATCCGACCCATAGCTCAGGATTTGTGGCAACTGTAGGTGGCGGTGTCTGGAAATTCACCAATGATGGTGCGACCTGGGAGAACAAAACTCCCGACCTGACTACCTTGACCACAACCACCATTGCCATGGCAGCTTCCAACCCGGATGTCATGTATGTGGGGACCGGAATGGGTTATGGGCGAGTCATCGATCTAGCCGGTAGCGGCATCTGGAAAACTATTGATCATGGTGAGACCTGGAACCAATTGACCAGTACAGCCAATAATGAATTACTCCCAGCCATTAATCGTATCGTGGTCAGTCCTAGCGATGAAAATATTGTACTGGTCTGTAGTAATGGTGATTATACCTCTTTTGGTCCCAATGGAGGTAGTCGTGAGTCAGGAATCTTTCGCTCCATCGATGGAGGTACCACCTGGACTCAGACCTTCTTTCCCGAGGATGTTTTTGGGCCAGCCACTGACAATCGTGTCCAGCAGATCATTGCCAACCCAGATAATTTTAATACGCTCTACGCCAGTGTGAATGAAGTAGGTGTCATTAAGTCTGTCGACATGGGATTAACCTGGACTATCTCAGCTGACAATTTTGCTAGAGCCCAAGATGTTGGTATAGGTGAAGGTACCTATCAGGGAATTAGTACCCGCACTGAATTAGCTGTTTCCCCTACAGATTCAGCTAGAGTCTATGCCGCCGTAGAGCGTCGTTATGGCGTCTCAAAACTCTTTATGACCAAAGATGCCGGCGCTACCTGGATCGAGGTTCTGGATACCGGCAGTGACCCCAATTGGTTTAACAGCAGTGCCACATCCGGTGCTGTTCCTGGGGCTTACACAGCCGGCTGGTTTGACAATACTATCGCGGTTCATCCCTTTGATGAAAATATTGTCTATGTAGGTGGGGTTGAGATATACCGTATTATTGTAGATTTAGTCGACAACACCAGGACCACCACTGAGATCGCATCAACCGGTCAAGTTCATGCTGATCATCATTGGTTGGAAATGGTTCCCACTGGTGCCAGTACATTCAGGATCTTTAATGCCAATGATGGCGGACTTGCCTATTCTGATAATAGTGGAGTGAATTGGACATCGGTTACGGGCATGGGAACCACACAATTCTATGGTGCTGACAAGAAAGCGGGTGTCAGTGCTTATGTTGGTGGCATGCAGGATAATGGTACCTGGTTCTCCGGTTCAGACCCAAGTGCCAATAGTAACTGGACCAGAGCCTTTGGTGGCGATGGAGTAGAAGTTGCCTGGAATTATGCTGATCCAAATTTAATGCTTTTGGGTTATCAAAACGGGAACCTGTATCGTTCTACTGATGGTGGGTATTCATTTGCAGCTATGCCCGAGGCCAAGGCCGGAACAGCAGCTCCATTTATTAGCAAAATTGCTCATAGTAAACTTGATCCTGATCTGGTCTTCACCGTTGGGAATGCGGGCGTTAAACGCTCTGATGATTTTGGGAAATCCTGGACGCTAACACCCATTAGCGGAAATTGGATCGGTTGGCGAGCTTTTGATAATGTGGAAATCTCAGTGGCGGATCCACAAGTGGTCTGGATCAGTTCCCGGATGAACTACGAAACATGGATTGGCAAACAGGGCGGTATTCATGTTTCCAATGATGGTGGACTCACATTTACAGAAATATCACAAAACTTTCCTGCGAATCTAGTAGAGGCTTCTGGAATTGGGACTCATCCCTCTCAACCTGAAACGGCCTATATGCTTTTCTCGGCAGCCAATGGACCCAAGGTTATGCGCACCACGGATCTGGGACAAACCTGGGTGGATATATCAGGGTTTACACCTGCTAATTCTGTCAGTAGTAATGGATTTCCCAATGTAGCGGTCTATTCATTGCTGGTTCTCCCAGATAATGAAAGCACCCTGTGGGCTGGAACAGAGATCGGGTTATTTGTTTCTTATGATTCCGGTGCAAACTGGCAACTGGCGGACAATGGACTTCCAAATGTGGGTATTTTCCAGATGTCAGTTGTTGATGACGAGATCATTGCTGCCACATACGGTCGTGGTGTCTGGAGTGCCGTGGATCAGTTGGGTGCATTTACGTCACCTGCGGTAACTTTATCACCGCGTTTATTGAATGTTGGACAATCGCCGCAGGGGAATTTGGTCATTGATGTGAATCTACGTTCACCCTATGATTCAACACAGGTCATTCAGAATGGGGTTTCAGTTTTAACTATTGGAGCCACCGAAACCTCGCTTGATACCAGTCTATCCAAAATCATTGTCCAGGATGAGACGGTCCAGGTATATGCCCTTTCCTATAAAGACGGCCGGGCTTACCGCTCGCCGGAAAAGACGGTGGAGGTTTCAGTTTCCCCTGCGCAATATTCTTATATAAGCGATCTTAGTTCGCTCTCAGCTATGGATGATTTTTCCAGTGTTGGATTTAGTATCAAACCTGTTAGCGGATTTTCCAATCCTGCAATTCACTCGGTACACCCCTATGAAAACTCCAAAGATTATATCATCCAGCTTAAAACGCCCATCATTGTGCAAGCTGAAAATGCGGTGTTGAGTTATCAAGACGTGGCCTTGATAGAGGAAGGTTATGGAACCAGTCATCTGGATCCCAATTTCTATGACTTTGTAATCATTGAAGGAACCAGGGATGGGGTCAATTGGATTCCCTTGAAAACGGGATATGATTCAAGGTTCTACTCGGTTTGGTTGACTGCCTATAGAAATGGCCTTGATGGTTGGGACTCCTCCACCAAGGGGAATGAGTCCATGTATTATACCCATACAATTAACCTGCTGGAAAAGTTTGATGCCGGTGAAAAGATCTTTATCAGATATAGACTACATGCTGATGGTCTTGCCATTGCCTGGGGTTGGGCTATTGATAGTATCAAGATTCAAGCAGATGCACTTTTTACAGCTGGTAATACTTCGGGTATGCCCAGTCAGTTTGCCTTACATCAGAATTTCCCTAATCCATTTAACCCAGTTACTACAATCTCCTATGATCTGCCTTATGATGCCGCAGTGAGCTTGATCATCTATGATATCAAGGGTCGTGAAGTGGCTGTGCTTGCCAATGGAGACCAGAGGGCCGGTTTCCATGAGATGCAGTGGGCAGGTATAAACGGACAGGGTAATTCAGTTAGCACGGGAATGTATTTTTGCAGAATTCAGGCTGGAGACTATAGCAAGACTATCAAGATGTCATTTTTGAAATAGTCCTAAGATACAGTACCCAGGTATACGCTCTCTCCTTCGACCCTTGGGCTACGCTCAGGACAGGCTTGCTCAGGAAGACGAGCTATAGGCTGCTTGTTTTTAGGTATAAAAAAACCCACTGAGAGAGTGGGTTTTAATTTAGACTCGTGAATCTGATATATCAGGAACAGATGGTCTCTAATATGATACCACAGACCTCATAGGGGTCCATATTGGCTGAGGGTCGACGATCTTCCAGATAGCCCTTGCCGTCTTTTGCTGTTGCCAGCGGGATACGGACGGAGGCACCACGATCACTGATACCATAACGGTATTCATGAATTGAACAGGTCTCGTGTAGCCCTGTCAGACGCTCGCCATTGTGAGCACCGTACACTTCCATGTGCTCTTCGTGTTTTTTGCCAAGTTTCTCACAGGCGTTTTCAATAACAGCAAAGCCACCATCTTCACGCATGGACTTGGTACTGAAGTTGGTGTGTGCGCCGGCACCATTCCAGTCACCTTTAACTGGTTTGGGGTGGATACTGACATTAACACCGTAATCTTCAGCAATTCTGTAGAGTAACCAGCGTGCGATCCACAATTGATCAGCAGTTTCTAATGGCCCCAGTGGACCGACTTGAAATTCCCACTGTCCCGGCATGACTTCAGCATTGACTCCGGAAATTTCGATTCCTGCCAGCAAGCAGGCTTCCATGTGGTCTTCAACAATATCACGGCCATAAACCTCGTCGGCACCTACACCGCAGTAGAAAGGACCCTGGGGGGCAGGATAGCCTCCATCTGGCCAACCCAGAGGACTGCGTCCTTTAAAAAACGTGTATTCTTGCTCGATACCATACCAGGCTTCTTCAGTTGCATGTTGAGTAGCTAGTTTAAGCAGATTAGCCCGGTGGTTTGATTCGTGGGTCTCACCATCAGGATAGCGAATTTCATTCATGACTAAAATGTGATCACCCCCACGAATTGGATCAGGGTAAAAAGCAACCGGATGCAGTCCACGGTCGCTATCATTCCCTTCAGCCTGCATGGTGCTGGAGCCATCAAAACTCCATTCCGGGATTTGCTTAATATCGGTAACGGGACCGTCTATAATTTTTGTTTTTGAACGTAATTTGGAGGTGGGTTTATGTCCATCGATCCAAATGTATTCTGCTTTAACCTTTGCCATGCTGTAAATCCTTTAACACTTAACTGTTGGTTTATGACTCATTTGTAACATGGGCACAATTAATAAGTTTATCTGCCCAAAGTCAATAATTATTTAAGATATAATTGCTATATACTTAAAATTATAATGTATGTGGTGCCATTATATTTAAGGAATGAGGTGGTTTATGGTTTTGATAATAGATCTTTCAAGTCGATGGAAGTTGTTTCCTTGTAAGAGGATAAGACCAAGTTGGATTGGGTTCTGTTTACTCCAGGCCAATTTTGGATCTCGTAAAGCAGGTCCTCCAGGGCGTGAGAATTTTTAGCACGAACTTTAAGAATATGTGAACCGGTTCCGATGATAGAGTGGCATTCCAGGACAGAATTGGACTTTTCAGTTTTATCTACAAAAGCCTCATAGTGATCAGAGTGCTCAGAGACAATAAATACAAAGGCGGTTAGATCAAGACCTGCCATTTTATGGTCAACCACAGTGGAAAAGCCTTTGATGATACCCTGTTCAGTAAGTTTTTTTATGCGTTCACCCACAGCCGGCACAGAGAGCTGGACAATTTTTGCAATTTCGCTGGCCGTGGCTCGTCCATTTTCCTGGAGCAGTTCTAAGATTTGGATATCTCGTGAATCGATCATTTTACATTCCTAAATATTTTAAGTAATAGCAAATATAACTTAATAATTTAATCAAGTTATCCGTGTTCAGAAATAATTTAAGTAAGTTTCTGAATCATATTCAAGAATACAAAAATCATAAAAGGAGAACAACAGAGCCATTTTGTCTCCATAAAGACATTTATTTCTAGAGGAGTATATAACATATAGGCGTGGAGAAGATGAAATTTAAAAAAATGTATGGAATGGAAGAAACCAAATGAGTCACAAGATTAAGATGAGATTTCTTATTAGCTATGTTCGGTTGTTTTGGATTTTTGTGATTGCACCAGCTGGTGTGCATGGCCAATACCTGGCGGGTGAAGCACTTGATCAACAAGCCCTGGATACGCAACTTATGGTCTGTGAAAATATGGCTGAAAGCTCTACCATTGGCGGTTTGCTCACCCCTGTTGATGGTCAAGCTATTCGGGTCGTCTGGATAAATTTATTCGCCTCCTGGTGAAGCTCCTGTATTGCGGAGGTTCCGCATCTGGAAGAGATTCATAATAGCAGAGAAGCAGAAGGCCTGAGAATTATTTCATTGGGGAATGACTTCAGGTTTTACACCTGTACAGAATGGGCAAATCTTGGTGCCAGTTATCCAATTATTGATGATCGAAATACCGCTATTTGGAGTCTCTTTGGCAACGGTGCTGTTCCTAGAAATATTATCATCGATTCGGAAGGCATCGTTCGCTACAACTCTATTGGCTTTAATGAAACGGCAATAACAAGCCTTTTAGACGAATTGTTTGCTGGCCCGTCAGATACCAATCCAGGCCAACAGCCGTCAACTAGCCGTCTCGTCCTCAATTACCCCAATCCATTCAATAGTGGGACCAATATTCACTTTCAGATGGAAGAAGTTGGTGATGTGAACGTGACCATTTATGATAGCAAGGGGAATATGGTGAAGACGTTTTTTAGAAATAATCTGGCAAAAGGTGATCAAAACCTGACCTGGTATGGATTAGATGAAAGCGGAAATATCCTTCCAAGTGGTACTTATATCATCCGCCTCGAAACCGAACAATTTGTAGCTTCCCAAAAAGCCCTATTGCTTAAGTAAATCCGACAAAACGCTATAATCTACACCATTAAATAGATATATTTGCGCCATGTATCTATTGTTAAATACCATATAATAAGAGGTTGCTATGAAAATTGCCATTGCCGTGGAATCTGATAAAATGAAAGTCGCCAAGAGAATGGGTCATGCACCCTGGTTTGCCATATTCAATGTGGAAGCATCTGAGTTTAAGCTAATCAACCTGGCTGAAAATGAGCATGCCAAAGAACATGACCAGGGGGGTCATCACCATCACGAAGAAAACAATGAAACAGAAATTGAAAACCACAGACAACATATTAAACCATTAAAAGGCGTGGATGGAATTCTGGCTCGGGCGGTTGGTCCACACATGAAGGAGGCTATTGCCAGAGAAGGAATCACTGTCTATAGATTGCCTCTGTCGGCTGGTAGAAATGCTGAGGAGTTATTGAGGTTTTTTATAGATCATGAGCGTGAAAAAGAGACGTTTAAAATTTAATTTTAGCGTGGACTGTGCCTAGGTCACACCCACATCCCAAAGTATAGAATAGTATTGAATCACAGGAGCTTGTCCTTAAATTTTGGAGACACACTTTAAACAAATAGTATAATTCAACTGGCTTGAGTTCTGAAAGGATAATCCATGAGACATTATCTGGTTAAAATATTATCTATCACTTTAATATTGCTATTGGTTCAGACCTGTTCGGAACCAGTGACAGAAACTGCTCCCATCATCATTAGCGGCAAAGTACTGGCCTTGGCTGATAATGCACCACTGGAAAATGCAATTGTACGCATAATCTCGCCCTTGCCGGAAATCGTTGAGCTTACAGATTCTACAGGTGCATTTTCATTCGAATTCCCCATGGACAGCAATACGACAGTAGATGTAACCCTGACTACTACAAAAGAAGGGTATCTCTCAGATACATTAGAAACCCTGGCTATCCCAGAGCGGGATGTAGCTCTGACTACTATCTATCTTGCCCTACTGGAAACGGAGGGTGGAGATGATACAACCACAACACCAGTAACGGGAACTTCAGGTCCCGCTACGATTGCGATACAGAACATTACTACCCCAACTATTTCGGTAATTGGATCTGGCGGAACAGACTTTACCAGCCTTTCATTTCTGGTTCAGGATTCCAGCGGTTTGCCGGTAGGTGAAGGGGTTGAAGTTACCTTTGCCTTCGGTTCTACACCGAATGGTGGTGAGTATATATCACCTGCCATAGCAAGTACAGATGAAATGGGGGAGGTGTCCGTTAACCTGGTCTCTGGAACTGTATCAGGTGTAGTTCAGATTCTGGCTACAGTCATAGTCTCGCCTGGTTCAAGCATTCGTTCACAGGCCATCCCCATCACTATTCATGGCGGTTTGCCAGATCAGACGCATTTTGGATTGGCCTCTAAGCCAATCAATGTGGCTGGCTGGGATCAGTGGGGTCTCACCGCGAGTGTTACTGCCTTTGTGGGTGATGAGTATGGGAACTTTTGTGCTCCTGGCGTAGCCGTTTACTTTACCACAAACGGGGGTATGATCGAGGGCTCGGGCTTAACCAATGATGGCCGCTGTTCTGCAACTTTGGTTACGGGTCCACCGAGACCACCGACACTTCCCACTCTTGTAGATGGCTTTGCAAGTATCATCGGCCGCACGGCGAACAAAAATAACGAAACCATTGTTGATACTGTGCTGGTTTTATTTTCAGGGCCTCCAATTATTTCAGACGTAAGTGCTGCATCCTTAAATATTCCTAATGGGGGTAGTCAAACCATTACCTTTACAGTGGCAGATGAAAATGGTAATCCCATGACCCAAGGAACCAGTATTACAGCTTCTGTTACAGGTGAAAATGTGGATGTAAGTGGAGATGTAGCTACATCTCTGATCGATACTCAAGCCAGGGGCCCGGGGTTCACAACCTTTTCGATCACTATCCAGGATTCTAAACCTGATGAGTCTATTCCGACAACGCTTCAGTTAGAAATAGCGACAACCGGCATAAATGGCGAAGCGAAGGTCTTGATTTCAGGATCAGGCGCTTAAAATAAAAACCTGATCCTGAAAATTATTTGAGCATCTGACTAAAGAGATATGGGAGCAAGATTCTCCTGCTCAATATCTTGGAAATAACGATAGGTTCCGTGTTTGAGTTCATAGGTCGCTTCTTCATCACAAACCACCATTGATTTTGGATGTAGCTGCAAGGCTGAAGAAGTCCACATATGATTCACGCCCTCTTCGATCATTTTGTACAAAGCCCTGGCTTTGGAGTGACCGTTTACAATAAGTAAGACCTCTTCTGAGTCTGTGACTGTTCCCACACCTACCGTCAATGCTAGTTTCGGAACGGCATCAATATCATGCCCAAAAAAACGAGAGTTAGCCATTTTCGTATCATAGGTGAGCGTCTTTACACGAGTCCTTGAGTGGAGCGAGGAGCCGGGTTCATTGAAGGCAATATGTCCATCTGGTCCAATACCGCCCAGGAATAGTTTTATCCCACCTTTGGCTTTTATCTTTGCCTCAAAGGATTCACATTCTGCAACCAGATCCTTTGCATTACCATTGAGGATATTGATGTTTTCTTCGGGGATACCAATCTGACTAAAGAGATTTTGGCGCATGAATGAGTGATAGCTCTCTGGGTGCCCCTCTTCAATATTGACATATTCATCCATGTTAAAGGTGATGACATTCTCAAAAGAGACTTTTCCTGAATTTACCAGGCGAACAATTTCTTTATATGTCCCAACCGGTGAAGACCCAGTGGGTAGCCCCAAAACGTAAGGATTTTCTTTGGTAGGGTTAAAATCATTGATGCTTTTAGCAATATAGTGAGCAGTCCAGTTGCTTAATTGATCATAATCGGGCTGGATAATAAGTCTCATAATTTCCTCTGTCTATAAAGTGTTTAATAGTTCATTACTGTTATTAAAATCATGTTCTACCTTTTGGCGCATTTCATCGAGTTGAAGTTTAAAGGCATTAGATTCAAAAGTCCCGCGAACGGCATCAAAATCTTCATTCTGATGTCCGTCAACACCAAAACCGATGCGAACATTACCTTCAAATTCCTTGGTAGCATCCATCTCCACCATATTCAATAGTTTCGATGTGGAGGTTTTCCATTTCTCTAGGAGTGATTGCAGGTCGCTTACGCTAAAGTTTTCTGATTCGAAACCGAAGTACTCAGGCATGGTTTTTAACACCCAGGCCCATTCATCTTCTCCATAGTGAGCATGAATGGCTTTTAGCTCTGTTTGCATACCGTCCAGGTCAGCAATTTGACCCTTTTTAATTTTGCCCAGGAGAGAGCTGAGTCTGGATTTTCCACAGAGCAGGCCGGAAATATCAATCCAACGGTCCTCTTCTGTGGGTGTTCCACCATCGGCTGAGAGAAGGGCTTTCAGGTCTGAAGGCTTTTTATCCTTAAGACGAGCTACTAAAACATCCCCGTAAAATTTCTCCAGAGCCAAACGATAGTAACGGCTGCAGGTCTTCAGCAGAAGTCTCTTGATCAGGATTCCCTGATGACTGACATATTCCTGGCCTCTTTCAGCATTAGCGTACAGCTCAAGGAGGGTCGCTTGTCCTTTGATCATTTTTTGCGCGGTGTATGGCGAAAGCACATTAAAGATCAACTGGTCCAGTTTGTCAGCATTCTTTCTACGGTCACGCTTGGGCCACTTCAATCCGTCCCGCATGGTTCCCACGGTAAAGAAATTCATCCCTGGAACGAGAGTGGATTGTCCCTTTTCTTCATTCACGTATGAGAAGGGGAAATCTGAGGTGTCAAAGTTGGCAGAGTGCTTACCCATGATGGCTGAAAATGCGCCCACTTTCGATGGCCACAGGAGATAGGAGGAAGACCCGGTTTTGCATCCACGTTCGAGTAGGCCTTGGTGTAAAGGCCCTAACTTATACATGTGATTTGATTGGTTGGTCCCGCTGCCAGCATTAAAAAAAGAAAACATGCCTGCGATGAGTAGAGTTGATCGGTGGTGGGTGACCGTATAAGGTCCACCATAAATAGAACAGACCTCAGAGTGAAACCCTTCTGAGTTTGAGAAAAGGACTGAATTCTCTGATGAGAACTGTTTCCCGATCAGGGTTCCCTCACCAATCAAAGTACTGTTTAATAAGGCACCATCAGAAACATGGGCACCCTTTTGAATAATAAAATCTTTAGCGATTACACCATCACCAACAAATGTTGAAGCATCTGCTGAAGAAGCAACGGTCCCTTCCTTTAGATTCTGAATACCGCGGAGAACAGCGGATTGACCGATCTTAACATTGACAATATTTTGGCAGTGTAAGATGAAGGTTCCCGCACCGATGGTTGCCCGATCAGAGCGGACACTGCTAGCGTAATCATCAGCCAGTTTATCCAGGGCCGCAATCAGCGTTGGATCATGTCTATATAGCGTGTTCAGGTAGGCCGTTTGGGCGCTAGTCTTCTCGGTGATCTTTAGTTCTCGACCACCACCTTCATTCAAGACTTCTATGGCATGTCCATTGCCAAAGGAGGTCTCTCCCTGGCAAACAATGGAGCCAACATTTTCGATCAAAACATTGTTTTCAATCACCAGATTTGAAAGCCAGCCATTGATATTGGAGATATGGCAATTGTCGCCGATGCTGACATTATGAAGATTGGCATCGAAGATTCCCGCGTAACGTCTGATACCATCTCTTGGGACAAACTCTCCATCGAGACGACCAATCTTAACTTCACCTCTGAAGATGGTTCCAGCGATACGTGTTGGATCAAACCCCTTTGAGACCAGGACCTTTGACCAATGTCTGGACCAACAGCCGTTTTTCTTGAGAACGACGATGGCATCAGGGCTTAAGGGTAAATACTGATTATTATTCATGGTCATGCTTCCTATTTGGTGATGACGACTTTAAGTTCGTATTGATCACCCCGATAGATTCCTTCAAGGTATTCAATGGGTTTATTTGTCATGGAGAATGTCGTCCCGTGTAGTTTGAGGATGGGACTGCCTGTGTCAATTTCGAGATGTTTAGCAATCTCATTATTGGCCAGATCCGGTTGGATAATATGATCTGCTCGTGATAGTCGAATATGGAGATCATTTTCAATAAAGCTGTAGATCGATGTATCATCTGCCATAGGAGGATCCATCAAGCCGGCTCCTGTTCTATATGATAAAAAGGATGTCTCCAGGGCGAAGGGCGTCTCTTCTACATAGCGTACACGGCGGATTCGAACCAGGGGTTCACCAGGTGGCTTTCCAAGACCAGAGTACGCCATTTCGTAGGAATCAAATGAGGCAATCTTTTTAATGTCCAGCACTCTAGAGTGGTTTCTGTAGCCAAGCTTGGCCATCTCCGATGAAAATCCTTCCAGCTTTAACAACATCTGCGTACGGGGGACAGCATTCACAAAGGTGCCTTCACCTCTACGGATATTGATAAAGCCTTCCCGCATGAGTTCTTGAATAGCCTGCCTGACAGTCATGCGACTGATATTGAAGGCAGAGGACAATTCATTTTCGCTTGGGATCCGATCCCCCGGAGTGAGCTTCCCTGAATTGATCAACTCTTTCAGAATATCGCGTAACTGTATATAGAGAGGTACAAAACCACTCTTGTCAATATGATGCCCTTTTAGCAGTTGGTCGGGAGTCACAGTTCGCTAGCCTTCGGCTATAACCCTATCAATAAAGACAACGGCATCTATTACGGTTTTTACACCCAGGGCGGCATCTTCATCCATTTCGATATCAAATTCTTCTTCGAAGGCGGCAACCAGTTCAATGGATTGCATGGAATCGGCACCTAGGTCTTCAACAAAGCGAGAATTTTCTTGAACTCGGCTTGCTTCGACCTTTAGTAGTTCGGTGCACACACTTTTAATTCGGTCTATGGTTGACATATAAAACTCCTATTTACTGCGATTTAATTATATAGCTAACGTCTTTGCGAGGAGGGGAGCGACGAAGCAATCTCGTGTATGGGATCGCCGCGTTCTCGAAGTTCATCCTGAGCGGAGTCGAAGGGTTCACTCGCGAAGACTATGTTAATTCTAATCATTGGACTACCGCTAATTTCCATTAGTCATGGCATATGTATCTCGTGCTATAGCAAGTTCTTCGTTGGTGGGAATGACAAAGACCTTGATCTTCGAATCAGAACTCTGAATCTCACCAGCCACGCCAATGTGTTTCCTGTTTTCTTCATCATCTAGCTTGATACCGAGTTGATCCATATCAGCCAAAATCCGAGCTCGCATTTTGGAACCGTTTTCACCAATCCCACCAGTAAATACAATGGCATCCACCTTGTTCAGGACAGCCACATAGGAACCAATGTATTTTTTGATACGATAGGCGAAAATATTGAGGGCCATTTCGGCTCTAGCGTCACCATTTCCTGCTTTTTCTTCCAGATCACGAACATCGTTGGAGCTCCCGGATAGACCAAGCAAGCCTGATTTTTTATTCAGTATGGTGTCCAGATCTTCAGTGCTATAGCCTTTACGATGCAGGTAGAACACAATGCCAGGGTCCAGATCCCCACTGCGGCTACCCATGACCAGGCCTTCAAGGGGAGTAAGTCCCATGCTGGTATCTACCGAATGGCCATCGCGGACCGCGCTAATTGAGCTTCCGTTACCCAGGTGGCAGGTAATTACATTCACACCGTACTTATGTTTACCCAGTATTTCAGCAGTGCGGCGGGCAACAAATTGATGGGACATACCATGGAAACCATAGCGCCGGATATGCATTTCCTTATAGAAGTTCTCAGGGATTGCATAGCGATGAGCGGTTTCAGGGATTGAGTGATGAAAGGCAGTATCAAAACATGCTATTTGGGGAATTTCACCAAACATTTTCTTGGACTCACGGATTCCGGTAAGGTTAGGCGGGTTGTGTAGTGGAGCTAGCTCAAAAACAGCTTCGATACCAGTTTCAAGGTCCTCATCTACAAGCATTGAGCCGCCATAAGCTTCACCCCCGTGAACGACGCGGTGTCCACACGCCCCAACCTCATCCAGGGAAGATAATGCTCCTTTTTCTGGATGAATGAGCATGGATTTGATCAGCGAAAACCCGCTGGGATAATCAATGATAGCCTGGCTAATATTTTGGCTTCCACGGGCGGTTTTCATAGAAGCAGAGGCATCGTTACTGCCAACCCGCTGGACCACACCTTCAGCCAGGACTAACTCTTCCGGCATTTGGAAAAGTTTAAATTTTATTGAAGAGCTACCACAATTGAATACAAGTGTTTTCATGATGAATTATTTATCCCTGTGCCTGAACTGAGGTTATAGCGGAGACGGCAATGAGGTCTTCTACACTAGCACCGCGGCTCATGTCGTTAACTGGATTAGCAAAGCCTTGCAGGATAGGGCCAACAGCCTTGGCATTTGCCATTCGCTGTACCAGCTTATAACCAATATTAGCGGCATCTAGATCAGGGAAGATCAACACGTTGGCTTGTCCGGCCACGGAGCTCTCGGGATCCTTTTTTGCCGCTACAGAGGGGACTATGGCCGCATCCAGCTGCATTTCTCCATCCATATCAAAAGCAGGCTGGATTTCTTTGGCAATTGCCAGCGCAGCTAAGACTTTATCAGCATCTTCGTGGGTGGCAGATCCTTTGGTGGAGAATGACAGGAAAGCAATCTTTGGATCGATGCCCAGTAGAGACTTGGCGTTCGTCCCGGAGGCAACCGCGATTTCCGCCAGTTGTTGAGCATTGGGCTGGATAATTACAGCCGCATCTGCGAAGATAAATATTTTATCCTTTTCTTCTTGAAACTCCGGCAGGATCATAAGAAAGAAGCTGCTTGGTGTTGATAATCCTTCTTGAAAACCCACAGTTAAGGTTGCGGTCTGAATAACGATGCTTGTGGCTGTTGCCACACCGGCAACCATGCCGTCAGCTTCACCCTGGCTCACCATCATACCGCCGAAGGAGAGGGGCTTTCGGACAAGTTTTTTTGCAATTGCCTCTCTCATATTTCGTTTTTGAGCATAGGCGCTTGCGTAAGATTCCAGGCGTATATCTGTTTTGCTATCAATGATCTCGATGCCCTCAAGAGAAAGACCTAATTGTTCTGCGTGACTCGCGACCTCAGTTTTATTCCCGATAAGGACAGGACGGGCAATCCCTTTGTCACGAACCTGTGTAACCGCTTCTAGGATACGAGGGTCTTGTGCTTCTGGATAAACTATACGGGCTGGCTTAGACTGTGCCATTTTGATAAAATTTTGGACGATATCCATGAGTATAACCTTTAATTTTTATTAATGTAGAGGATAACATGTCTAGACAAGCAAATCAAGCATTGTTTGTATAAGTTACAAACAAACATCATACATAAGAACGACGGGTTTGAGTTTTAATTATATCTTAAAAACCACTTTTTGATCGTGTAGAACATGATAGCTTATTGATAGATATGCCAAAGCAGAACACAAAGAGCAACATCGCAGCCTTTTTCGATTTTGACGAAACCCTACTTGCTATCGATAGTGCTGGTGTCGGGTTCAAGCTTTTAAAAAAAGAAGGTTATATCTCTAACTTTTTCATGTTGAAAATGATCATCGTGATGCTGCTATTAAAAATTGGTCTTATTGATGAAGAGGTGTTAGCTAGAGCAATGCTTCGTTTCTACAAGGGAAGAACACTTCAACCATTTATTGATTCGGCTGACGCTTTTTACCTGGAATATTTAAAGCCCAATCTTTCCCCAAGCGTATTGGAAAGGCTAAAATGGCATCAACAGGAAGGGCATCAAACTGTTCTGGTCACGGGCTCTATCGACTACTATTTGGAACCTGTTATGAAGGATCTAGGTTTGGATCATTTATTGTGTACTCATCTTGAAATGGGCGCCGATGGTCTATTAACAGGACGTTCTGATGGACCTGTTTGTGTGGGAAATAACAAAGTCACCCTGTCTGCTAAATTGGCGAATGCTGAAGGTATAGATCTGGCTCATTCATACGCTTATGGGAATTCACATCTGGATATTCCAATTATGGAAAAAGTGGAACATGCCTTCATGGTGAACCCTTCTTCAAGACTTGCCAGATTCGGAAAGCGGATGGGATGGGCATTGTTGTGAAATATTCTAATTCTCGTAAACCATGGTCACTTAAATGAGTAAACTGCTTGATGAGATCAGAAACGAACTCATTGACATGGGTGATCCTGTTCGAGCTCGACATTCTCAGGGATTTTTTAAAACGGGACCTGGTGAGTATGGCGAGGGTGACATTTTTCTAGGCATACGTGTCCCCAAGCTAAGAGCTCTCGCAAAAAAGTATAAACATGCGTCCCGTGAGGATGGCATCAACTTACTTCATTCAAAGTATCACGAAGCTCGGCTCACTGCCCTGTTCCTCATGGTGAACCTCTATAATCAAGCGAATGAAAAAGGTAAAAAGCAACTCTACACTGATTATCTCGATCATGTAAAATACATCAATAATTGGGATCTGGTAGATAGCTCGGCTCTGCAGATCGTTGGACACTATCTCCATGATAAAGATCGTTCACATTTGATTCATCTGGCAAAATCACAGGATCTATGGGAGCGGCGTATTGCCATTATTGCGACCTTTTATTTCATCCGTCAATATGAATTTCAGGATACGCTGGAGGTCTCCGCGGTCTTGTTAAACGACTCCGAAGACTTGATCCACAAAGCTGTGGGTTGGATGCTGCGTGAGGTGGGTAAGAAATCCAAACCCACAGAAGTGGAATTTCTGAGAAAACATTATATGCAAATGCCTCGTACCATGTTAAGGTACGCCATTGAAAAATTTCCTGAAGTGGAGAGACAAGCATACTTAAAAGGGGATATTAGCTCATGAAAAAAATGTTAATGCTACTCATCTTGGCTGTAAGCCTGCAAGCCATCATAGATGAAGAGAAACCTTGTGGTCATGCTCATTCAGGGAACTCGCTTTCAAAAGTGGCTGTTTCCTCTGCAGAACAACAGAAAATAGACATCCATTACTACAAGCTTTACTTTGATATGAATATTTTTGTCCGTTCCATGCGTTGTGAATTTCAGATCGATCTTTCTGTGCTGGACACCAGCTTACAAACTATCGAATTAGACTATTCTACTTATAACCTTGGGGTTGACAATATCACTGTGCGAGAAGTTGTCCTAAACGGTGATACGGTAGCATTTTCCCATAATAACGATCTAATCTCTATCCCTATTATTGACAGCCTGGAACTCGGTGAAATGATGACGGTTCTAATCTATTCGCATACAGGCTCCATTGCCGATGAAAAGCGTACTGACAACCAGGGTTTTAACTGGGACAAGGCTCGCGAGGGTGTCTACACAAACTCACAACCCTATGATGCCAGAGACTGGTGGCCTTCAGTGGATTATCCCAGAGATAAAGCAGACTCCCTTGATATGGTGGTCAGGATTAATGATCATCTGATTGTGGCATCAAATGGTCGCCTGGATTCAACTGTGGATATTGATGATGGATATAAGACCTGGCATTGGCATGTGGGTTATCCCATTGCCACCTATCTTGTCTCTCTGTCTATTTATGATTTCTATGAGTGGAATGATGTTTATGTGGATGAAAACAATAATTCACTCCCCATTCTGTTTTATACTTATACCCCGCCAGAGAATCCTTCTCCCTGGTATATGACCCAAAATTATCGATTGCTGCCGGAAATGATGACGCTTTACGCAGGACAGTTTGGTCCTTATCCGTTTATGGATGAAAAGTATGGCCATGCTGAATGGGGTGAAAACTATGGGATGGAGCATCAGACCCTGACCTCTATGGGAGATCCCACCGAAAGGCGTGTGGCTCATGAATTGGCCCATATGTGGTTTGGAGATATGATCACTTGTAATAGTTATCATGACATCTGGCTGAATGAGGGGTTTGCAACTTATGCGGAAGCACTGTGGTGGGAACACCGATACGGCATCTCGGGATATAAAGAGAAGATGGCAAGCTTCGAGTATTATGGGACAGGTACCATCTATGTGGAAGACCCTGAAACTCAAAGTATCTTTACCTGGAGCCTTTCCTATGCGAAAGCCGCCTGGGTTTTACATATGCTCCGCGGTGTTGTAGGGGATGAGACCTTCTTTGAGATCTTACAGACCTATGCAGCAGACCTAAGGTTTAAGCATAAGACAGCCACGACAGCACAGTTCCAAATGGTCTGTGAAGACGTTAGTGGAATAGATCTAGACTCATTTTTCCAGCAGTGGATCTATGGATCACTTTATCCAAAATATCAGGTTATCTGGAGTCAGGCAAATAATGAGCTCAGCGTTGAGATCAATCAGTTCGGGACTGTTTTTGACATGCCTGTTGATCTGAGAATCTCAAGCAATACTACGATAATTGACACAGTAGTAAGAATTGACCAACAAACAATGTCCTTTACTCATGAACTTGCTGATGGAGAGCTTGTAAGTTCTCTGGTTCTGGATCGCGACGATTGGGTGTTAAATACTGCTAGCTATACAGTAGGTGTGGAGAATGATGAATCAATGACACCACACACTTTCAAGCTGGATCAAAACTATCCAAATCCCTTTAACCCTTCAACGACTATCCCGTATAGTCTCGGTGAAGACGGGAATGTTCGATTAAGAGTTTTTGATGTTGTAGGTCGAGAAGTGATCGAGCTTATGAACTCATGGCAGTCAAGTGGACAATATAGAACCAACTGGAATAGTTTTGATCATACAGGAAAAGCTGCAGAAGCTGGTGTGTATTTCTATAAATTAGAGGCCGGGTCGAATACAGCCATCAAAAAACTCGTACTGTTAAGGTAAGAGAAACACTGTTGATTCAACTCGAAGCTATTGCTACTGTCTCCAATCATCGTGATGAACTTCATGATGACAATTGGGGAGACGTAGTTTCTGAAATCACTCTGAATGAGAATCTCTCTCCAAAACTTTTGAAGGGTCTAGACTCATTTTCGCATGCTGAGGTCATCTTCTCTTTTGATCGTATGATTGTAGATCCAGAATTGCCTCCCACTCGACATCCTAGAGACAATCAGGAATGGCCCAACGTAGGTCGCCTTGCCCAAAGGTCAGTGCATCATCCAAACCCCATTGGACTCACTGTTGTCCGTATTCTAAGTGTGGAAGGGCGGACTTTTACAGTTCAGGGCTTAGATGCAGTGAATGGTTCACCTGTCCTGGATATTAAGCCCGTATTCCAAGAGTTTCTCCCTAAGGATGTAAAACAACCGCCCTGGGTTTCTGAACTAATGGAAGATTACTGGAATAAACCTTAGTTAGATCGGTTTTCATTTGTCGTCATCCCGAGCGGAGTCGAGGGATAGTGATTTCTAGGTTTCATTCCCGAAATAATATAGTTGTTTGATTGACATCTCCAGCATTTGATGCCCCTCGACTCCGCTCGGGGTGACGAAACAGAGGTGTGAAAAATTTCTACAACCCTACTCCAATAATGAAGCGTATCTTGCGGTCAAGCTCTGCCCCAGAAGTACCGGGAGTTAGCAAGCCAATAGCAAACCACAATTCTTCTTTTCCATGGGAGATAGTTGGACCCCAATAGTAACTCTCTGTATCACCCTTAAGCTCAAGGCCTAATGTTAACAGCGGGTGCAACTCATAACTCAAACCACTTGTATATTCAAACTTCGTCTCCGTTTCATCTTCTCCGAACTCAAACTCCAGCACCGGATTCAGTGAAAGGTTAAATTTGTCAAAATCTCGGGCTAAAATAAGTTTGGTCTCAAGCACGTTATCATTAAGGGCAGAGTTGCTTTTGTATTCGAGATAGATCAAGGGATCCATAAACCACTGACGTTTCTCTCTCAAGCGGTAGCGGAAACGCAATTTAAACCCATCATAGGAGAGGGGGGAATCATAAGCTTGCTTGAATTTTTGATAAATTCCGACATCAAAACGCTCATTCATCCCAATTTCATACTCGTATTGTAAAGAGGTTGCTGCCTGACGACCTGAATCGGTATCCATATGAGAGAATTCCGTATAACTTTCAAGTTCTGCATCTCCCTTATGGAGCGTTTGATATTCGTAGGTCCAAACATAACGACGACCATCGCCATGGACTTGAATGGCCAGAAGGCCAGTGATCAAGAGCAGTGCTAGTTTTATTTTCACAGATAAAATCCTTTATTCTTGTTATTAACACGCAATAATAACGCGAATCAGTCTCAATTGCAAACAATTAAAGTGGATAACCCTATACTGATGAAATAAGTTTGAGAAACTGAACTGAAGGAAGGTTAGGCTTGAAAAAAGTAAAGAAGGCTAAAGCAGCTCACACAGGGCTTCGACACGCACTTGCTCTCCAAAGACGAGAAGTTGATCTGCAAGTTTAAGCTTATCATTGACCTCAGGAATGATATCCCTGTCTTCTCTCCGTATGAGAAGAATATCAACACCATAGGTCTGTCTCACATTAAGTGACTTCAGGGACTGATTCACAAAAGTTGAGGGTGCATTGATCCGTGCAATAAAAAAACCAGGCAAAACTTCTGTCTTCTCATGGTATTGCTTTTGGATGAACTTCATGGAATGGGCCACTGCTTTCGCAGATTCAGCATGAATTAATAATTCCTGATACTGATGGACGATCGCTGATCGTTCTACTTCTCCATTTAATTTGAGGTCCTCGTCCACTACAGGCATGGCTTCCAGATCCATTTCGATCATCTTACGTAACACCTCATGAACAGGAGTAATATCGGAAATAATTTCAAACTGCCGGTTCATCATGTCTTTTACAGTAGCATCCACTGGAATGTCTTCGTGATGATTTAAATAGCGACGCATGGCAGAATGAGTAATGATTCCACTGAGTCGATTGTTTTCATCTTTCACGTAAAAATTTGAGGCAGCACTCACCGATATTTTTTCCAGTAGTTCCTGGAGAGTCATGGTCTGCGGAACAGTGTCAACAATCTTTTTCTTCAAGGTGCTTACACTGATTTTATCGAGGACATTGATATCCTTGCCACCAAAGATATCAATACCGCGACGGATAAGCTTCAAAGTATAGATATTTGAGCCATTCAGGAGTCTGGATGATATGATTAGGGCAATGATACTGGTAATCATGAGAGGGAGAATGACAGTGTACTCTGTGGTCATCTCAAAAATAATGAGAACTGCAGTAACCGGGGCATGCGTGGTTGCAGCTACCATAGCTGCCATTCCAACCAAAGCATAGGCGCCACTACTGGCGGTGATCTCAGGGAAAAGACTATGAATAATAAGCCCAAAAGCTCCACCAAGCATGGATCCAATAAATAATGAAGGGGCAAAGACGCCTCCGGATGCACCAAAACCCATGGAGAGACTGGTTGCAAAAATTTTGGCCAGGACCAGTCCTGCCGCAATGGCAAAACCCAGATTACCACTGAGTACGGATTCCATGGTTTCATAGCCTACACCCAAAATTTGAGGCAGATAAACGGCAACACCTCCCAAAAGGGCGCCACCCAATAGGCCTTTGAGTGCTACAGGGGCTTTCCATGCATCAAACAGATCTTCTGTCTTGTAGAGAGAGCGAACAAAGAACCAGGCCACTACTCCAGTAACAATACCCAGGATGATATAAAAGATTATTTCAATAGGTGAATGCAGGGTGTAAGTCGGAGGGACAAAAGCGGGAAAATCTCCATATAGACCACGACTCACAACAGTACCAAAAACCGAGGCAATAATAATGGGACCAATGGCAGCGGCACTGAAATCTCCAAGGATAACTTCAGAGGCAAAAATAGCCCCAGCTATTGGGGCATTGAATGTTGCCGCGATTCCAGCTGCGGCACCACAACCGATAAACGTTTTCATGCGCCTGATGGATACCTGAAATAGTTGCCCTATTGTAGAACCAAATGCTGAACCAATTTGAACGATGGGACCTTCACGTCCAACAGAGGCACCCGTAGCAATAGACATGGCAGAGGCAAAAGCCTTTATCACAACAACACGCATACGAATAAAGCCATTTTGAGTAGCAACGGCATTCATTACCTCAGGCACACCATGTCCCTTGGCTTCAGGCGCAAAGCGATTAACGCTCCATGCCACAAGGGCTCCCCCTACAGCTGGGATACCAATTTTCATATATATTGGTGCAGCCATAACAACATCTATGAGTGCGCCTTCACCCCACAATCCATGGCGAAAAGAGTCAATCAGCGTGCGAAAACCAGCTGAGATGACCCCAGCAAAGACGCCGATTAGCATGGCCATGATCATCACAAATAGTTGATCAAAAGATTTTATTTTGAACAAGAGATTCTGGAGCCCGACATAGCGAGCACGGCGTTGATTGAGCTGCTGCCGGAGTTTTTTTATCTGTTCTTTATTTGGAGGAACGCTCATATCGTCATGAATATCCTTAACTGAAATTAGTTCAATAATTTCGATACTAAATAAGCTAGTAATGACCGATTTGCAATAGACGATAGAACTAAATAAGTTCGATTATACTTTAGCCAGGCAACATAAATGATTAACTTCCATCTCAACCAAGGGGGCGATTTTGAAAACAATTCTGCCTGGTATAATTTTGATCATATCTTTCGGAACTTCTTTTGCTCAACAAGCTGATTCCTTACGAGTAAAATCAGCCTATGAACAAGCCTGGGATGTAGTCATGAAGGACAGTATTATCAGTGCTGATGAAAAGGCTTTGTTGGATATTATAGGGGCTCAATCCACAGCTGTTGATCAGAGTAAAGCACCGAAACCACAGTTGACAATTAAATCTAGTCAAACATTGGATAAATCGGGTCGCTGGCCTTTAGTTCTTCAAAATATTGTAATTGGTGCTGGACTGTATGGCTGGGGAATTCCCTATGTTCTGCATGCAGATGATGGCCGGTGGTATGTTGGTGGCACTATGATGTCGGCAGGTGGAGCTTTCTATCTGACCTACAAATATACAAAAGATATGGAAATGTCACATGCTCGAACACAGATGATGCGCTACGGGTCACTTCTAGGTCTTCGATATGGTCTCGGTATTAATCAACTCCTGGAATTGGATGGTGGAGATGGCCATGAAAAGGAAACCGTCTGGATGTGGGTTTTGATGGGCTCTATACCAGCGGGCCATTATGCTGGAGAAATTCTATTCGAAAAATATAATCCAACCAACGGCCAAGCCTGGGCTTGGAGCATGTGGACAGGTATAGCAGGTATAACAGCAGGATTGGCACATAGCGTTGTAGATGAGCAACCAAAACAGCCAGAAGACAGTTGGGATCAATGGGGAAATTATGATCAGGCTGCCTGGGATGAACATGATAAGGAAATGGATGACTGGGATACAAGAAAGACGGTTACCCAGTTAATTGCTTATCCTGCTGGTATCGCGGCGGGTTATTATCTAACCAGCGATAAGCAATACACCTTTGGGGACGCCCTCATGCTCATGCAGGGATGGGGATACGGATATTTCAACACCATGATGCTTCAATCACTCTTCTTTGATGATGGTGATGAGGATATGTTTTTCCTCATGGCCTCCCTGGGTGCAATTGGCCATGTTTATATGTATGACCGATGGATCGAGGACGATGATTTTACTTTTGGACAGTCTACACTAATGATGTTGGGATCAGGTTCAGGAGTGGTTTTCGGATTTGGAACAGCAATTTTGTTGGACATAACAAATAAGGAGCCTATGCTCACATTGGCATTAGCAGGTTATGGGACAGGAACATGGCTCACAAGAAAGATGTTGGATATCGGTCCAGATGGATCCCTAGCCAAAGCTAACTCAAACCGAATCTCTCTGAATCCAACTGCTCTTTCTGTATGGGATTCTAATAATAAATTATCATTAATACCAGCTCTTGAACTGAATATCAGTTTTAAATAGGTGTAGCTTATATTATATGCTTTAGATGCTAAGCAACCAGCCTTACACAAATAAACCCCGTGCCATCATGCATCTGGATATGGATGCCTTTTTTTGTGCCGTTGAGGTTTTACGGGATCCATCACTAGCGGGAAAACCGATTGTAGTTGGGGGCCGTAGTGAAAATCGGGGTGTGGTCGCTGCTGCGTCTTATCCCGCTAGAAAGTATGGGATTCACTCAGCCATGCCTATGATAGAGGCTATGAGACGGTGTAATGATCTTATCATTATATCCACTCAACACGGTCTGTATAGGATGTATTCCAAAGTGATTATGGGAATCCTTAAGGCTGAATCACCCATTATTCAGCAAGTCAGTATAGATGAAGCATATCTGGATTTAAGTGATGAAATAGATGAGTGGGTCCAGTCAACTGAGATTGCTCGAAGGATACAATTACGAATATCGAGAGACATTGGTTTATCAATCTCAGTGGGGATAGCCACCAATAAGATGATTGCCAAGATCGCATCAGATTTTCAGAAGCCCAACGGACTGACTGTGGTAACACCCGGAACGGAGCTTGCATTTTTATCACCCCTTCCTGTGAAAAAAATCCCGGGAATTGGTCCCAAAACCAATGAGCGTCTGGCAAAATATGGAATTTATACTATCTCAGATATGGCAAGTATATCAGAAGATAAATTGGTAAAACAGTTTGGCAAACTCGGCCAAGCTATGACTCGTTGGGCAAAGGGGATTGATGATCGACCAGTAGAGGAGGAAAGAGAGACAAAATCCATCAGTACAGAGCGTACCTTCTCGACAAATATTGTCCTTCAGGAAGAACTGCTGGATATTTTGGAGAAACTTAGTTTCAAAGTGTCGGAACAATTAAAAAAGAAAAAATTTATGGCTGCCACTATCAGCATCAAAATGCGCTATGGTGATTTTACCACCTTTACTCGCCAACACACAGTTTCAGAGCCATTGGATGATGGCCTCGAAATCTACAGGATAGTAAGCAAGTTACTGGTAAGGAACTGGATACCTGGAGAACCTGTACGTCTGTTGGGGGTTGCTGGATCACACTTCACTGAGCCTCGTGGGCAACTTTCGTTCAATTTGAGTACATGAGTATACGCAAGGCGGGGATTTGGATCCCCGTCGGGATTAAGACCCAGCCTTAGATCAAGATTATTGCAGTACCTCAATATACTAAAAACACCCTGCCAAGGTGATCATTGACCATTCCCACGGCCTACGTGCTCGGTGACAAAACGGTTGACCCTAAAAACTTAAAGTCCTGATGTTAAAAAAGCTAAAATATAGAAAAATTAATGAAACTAAATAGTTGCCAAAAGGCAGCTAGTCATTATAATTACATTATGAATTATCTGTCACAACCGATCAGGATTTACCGTTTTTATCGGGATGGATTCAGGCGCATGACTCTGGGTCGTTCTCTATGGAAAATTATCATAGTTAAACTGGTGATTATGTTTGCCATTCTGAAAGTCTTCATCTTTCCGAATTTCCTTAAAAGCAATTTTAGCACGGATGAAGCAAGAGCAGAACATGTACTCAATGAATTGACGAACAAACAAATAATTGTAAAAGATATCGAATAGGAGCTAGTTCATGGTCGAAACCATAAATGTGGAAATGGTGAATTGGGCGAGAGCCTTATTTGCCTTAACGGCAATGTATCACTGGATTTTTGTACCGCTTACATTGGGGCTATCTTGGATTATTGCTTTTTATGAAACAATTTATTATCGCACCGGGGACGAGTCATGGTCGCGCTTAACCAAGTTTTGGATGAAGCTGTTTGGGATCAATTTTGCTATTGGTGTTGCAACTGGGATTATTCTTGAGTTTGAATTTGGCACAAACTGGTCAAACTACTCCTGGATGGTAGGCGATATTTTTGGAGCACCGTTAGCCATTGAGGGAATCGCTGCTTTCTTCCTGGAATCCACTTTCTTTGCCGTCATGTTTTTTGGGTGGGATCGGGTTTCAAAAAAATTCCATCTGGTTTCAACATATATGGTGGCTCTCGGTTCAAATCTTTCAGCCCTATGGATTCTGGTTGCTAATGCCTGGATGCAATACCCAGTCGGAATGAAGTTCAATCCTGATACTGCAAGATTTGAAATGCAGGACTTTATGGAAGTGCTGTTGTCTCCCGTCGCAGTTTCAAAATTTACCCATACGACCAGTTCTAGTTTTGTGCTAGCATCCCTTTTTGTGATCTCTGTTTCAGCCTGGTACCTTCTTAAAAAGAGACATCAATTATTTGCTAAACGGTCCATTGTTGTTGCGGCCACTTTTGGTCTGATTGCTTCACTCTTTGTTGGGTTTTCAGGAGATGAGGCAGCGTATGAAGATGCACAACATCAACCTATGAAGTTGGCGGCCTTTGAAGGGCATTTTGATGGAGCGGATCCCTCTGGGTTAGTGGCAATGGGGATTGTTAATACAAACAAAAAGCCAGGTGACAGTCTAAAATCTTTCCACTTTAAGTTAAAAATACCAGGCGTACTCTCTCTATTAGCACAGCGCTCCACCGTGGGGTATGTAGCTGGAATAAATGATTTGGTCTACGGCAATGAAGCAGAAGGCATCATGGGTGCCAAACAAAAGATTCCATTAGGTAAGATTGCGGTAAAAAGTTTAGCAGATTACAAAGCGGCCCAAAAAGCTGGTGATACGATTCAGGCTAGTATCGCCCTAGCGAACTTCAGGGAGAATGAAGCATACTTTGGATACGGTTTTCTTGAGAAACCGGAAGATGCGGTTCCGCCAGTAGGAATTATGTTTTATAGTTTCCATATCATGGTCATCCTGGCTGGACTTTTTGTTACCGTTTTCGCCGCCTTTCTCTTCTTTATCTTAAAAGGGAATATTGAACAACTCAAGTGGCTCTTGATCATTGGCCTTCCCATGTTTTTTCTGGGGATAATAGCTCAGGAAACAGGCTGGGCAGTAGCTGAGGTAGGTCGTCAGCCCTGGGCCATTCAGGACATGTTACCGGTGAGTATTGCGCGCACCAATCTGGATACTGGTACTGTTGCAGCAACCTTTTTTATGTTTTTAACCCTTTTTACGGTGCTCCTCATTGCAGAGGTAAAAATTATGCTCACCCAGATTAAAAAAGGTCCGGAGGAAGTGAAATGATTGGCAACCTAGACATAACGACTTTGCAAGAAATATGGTGGTTACTTATAGCCACCCTGGGCGCTCTTTTTCTTTTCCTCAGCTTCGTGCAAGGGGGACAAACCCTGCTGTTTGATGTGGCAAAGACAGAAGATGAAAAAACCCTTATCGTCAATTCACTGGGACGCAAGTGGGAGTTGACATACACTACCTTGGTTACCTTTGGTGGAGCCATTTTTGCCGCCTTTCCGAAATTATATTCAACCAGCTTTGGTGGGGCTTATTGGGTGTGGACCATCATTTTATTTTCCTTTATTATCCAAGCGGTAAGTTATGAGTATCGCAAAAAGCCCAATAACTTTTTGGGTCAAAAGACTTATGAAGTGTTTCTTTTGATCAATGGGACACTTGGCATTTTGCTGATTGGAACAGCCGTTGGAACGTTTTTTACCGGTGCAAATTTTAGCCTGAATGATTACAATTTTGTGACCTGGACCCACCCCCTCAGAGGATTAGAAGCAGCCTTTAATTATTTCAACGTGAGTCTCGGTTTATTCCTGGTTTTTAATGCCAGAGTGCTGGGTGCTCTTTACCTGCTGAATAATTTAGATTTTAACTCTGCTCCGCTACTTGAGGATCGCTTGAGAAAATCGACAGTCATGAACTTTATGATTGAATTGGTCTTCCTTGTGGTTGTCCTGGTCAGTCTACTGTTGATGTCGGGATATGGTGTGGTGCAGGGCGGACAAGTGGAGTTAATGACTTACAAGTTTTCAGCTAACCTGTTTGCTAATCCCCTGAATCTTCTACTGCTTCTTGGCGGACTGAGCACGGTAATATGGGGTGTCTATATCACCAAATTTAAGAATGCCAATAATGGCATCTGGTATAGTGGAGCGGGAACCTTTCTCGTTGGTTTGCTTGTCTTTTTTCTCGTAGGCTACAATGGAACTTGCATATATCCGAGCCTGACCCATCCGCAATCAAGTCTAACGATATACAATGCATCATCCACTCATTACACGTTGACAGTCATGACGTATGTTGCATTTTTGATCCCATTTGTAATTGCTTATATCATTTATGTGTGGCGAGCAATGGATTTAAAAAAACTATCACTGTCTGATTTAAAAGAAAAGGCGTATTAGAGGTTTATTATGAACAGTATTCTAATGATATCCTGGGTGCTTGTGATCATCGCATCCTATAATCTTGCTGTCTTTCTCTTAAAGAAAACAGGCCTTTATTAGACGATAAGACTCCAGAGTGAACCAGCTTCCCTGGGCCTCGCTTTACCGAGCCTCGAGGGCAGATATCATTGAAACTTTGATTTTTCAAGAGGGAACCTGAACGATGGCTGAGGTTCTCGAAGCCAAGGATTATTGTCTGACAGTGAACGTTTCGAGAGCCTCAACGTCCAAAAAATAGTTACACTTCCTTATATCGGAAACACTCCTCCAGATGATCATTAACCATTCCAATGGCTTGCATGTGGGCGTAAATCACAGTGGTTCCCAAGAATTTAAAACCACGTTTTTTCAAGTCTTTGGCTATTGTATCTGACAACGGGGTATTCGCGGGAATCTCAGCCAATGTTTTAAAGCTATTTATGATTGGCTTTCCAGAAGTAAAACCCCAAAAATAATCACAGAAGCTACCAAATTCTTCGATCACCTCTAAGTAGCGTTGAGCATTATTGATAGCAGCTCGAATCTTGAGTTGATTGCGGACGATGCCCTTGTCTTGGAGTAACTCTTGAACCTTGTCTTCTCCAAACTTAGCAACTTTAGCAAAATCAAAATGAGCAAAACCTGCCCGGAAATTATCGCGTTTGTTCAGGACAATCTCCCAACTCAAGCCGGCCTGAAATGACTCCAAGACCAGGAACTCAAACATTTTAAGATCATCATAAACAGGAACTCCCCATTCTTCATCGTGATATTTTACATAAGTGGGTTTGTTGAGGGGGACCCATCCACAGCGCAGGACTGATTCACTCATCTCTAATCCCCTTGGATTTTTGCCAGGAGTTCTTCAGGTTGAACTGGCAGGTGTCTAATGCGAACACCAACCGCATTATAAATTGCATTGGTTACGGCCGGTGCTGGGGCATTGATAGGAATCTCCGCTACTGCTTTAGCACCATAGGGACCGGTTGGTTCATGAGATTTAGCAAAACGAACAACCATCTCAGGCATGTCCTGGGCGGTGTAAATATGATAACTATTGAAATCAAGATTCAAGAACCGACCCTTTTCATCAAAAGGCATGAATTCAGTTAGAGCCATACCCAGAGATTGAGGGATGGCACCTTCAACCTGACCTTCAGCCATTTTTGGATTAATGATCTGACCAGCATCAGTGACGGAAACCACCTTGACCACACGCGTGGTACCCGTGAGTGTGTCTACTTCAACTTCTGCGAAAGTTGCATTAAAAGGTGGAGGGGAATCATAACTCAAATGAGAGGCTGTACCCATGATTTGTACTTGTTCTTCAGTGTAAAAGCTTTTCATACAGATATCAGCATAGGAGATACTTTGACCATCAGCTGCGACAACATCCATGTTTACAATCTTTGCATCATCGACCTGTAATAGTTTCTTGCCTTGGACTAGAATCATGGCTTTACAGGTTTCAGCCGCCTTCAAAACGGCGGTTCCAGAGATATAAGTTGTACTTGAAGCATAAGCGCCTGTATCAAATGGCGTCATATCCGTGTCAGATGAATAGACGATTATTTTTTCCACGCCAACATTTAAAACTTCTGCAGCAATTTGCGCCAGTGCCGTGTCTGAGCCGGTTCCCAGGTCAGTAGCACCCACTTGAAGATTAAAACTGGCATCTTCATTCATTTTGATAAAAGCGGCACCCATATCAATTCCGGGAATTCCAGATCCTTGACCTGCTATGGCTACTCCAATACCTGTTCGATAGCGACCGGATTGTTTTTGAGCTTTAAGCTTATCCCAGTTGCTAAGTTTGCGTCCTTCGTTTAAGCAGGCAGCGATCTCGGTGCTATAGAGCACCATTGGAAAACCTTCTCGACCTTCACCCAAAATCTTTGCAATGGGTACATCATCGCCGACTTGAAAAACATTTTTGAGACGTAGTTCTATGGGATCAACTCCAAGTTTCTCGGCTGCTTCATCCATAAGACTTTCCAAGGGAAAAAAGGCCTGAGGTGCGCCATAACCACGGTAAGCACCACCAATTGGCAGATTGGTATATACGCCATCTCCATTTACTCGAATATTGGGTGCCTTATACATACTGAGTGCTTTTTGTGATGTTACAGACATGACGGTCAACGCATGTGGCCCATAGGCGCCACAATCTTCAAGAATATTCAGGTCAATGGCAGTAAGCAGGTGATCATTATCAAAACCCAGTCGAAAGGTGATCAGCTCAGGGTGTCTAACGCGGGCAGCAAAGAGTTCTTCTTCACGGGTATATTCTATACGAGCCGGTCGTCCAGTTTTGAGGGTAACTGCTCCGACAACTTCTTCATTGAGGATCTCTTGTTTACCACCAAATCCTCCACCGATCCGAGGTTTGATAACGCGGATACGGGCAATTGGAATATCTAAAACTTCAGCAACAATGCGACGAACGTGATGGGGTACTTGAGTAGACGTTCTGATCACGAGCCGGTTATTGTTATCTAACCAGGTAAGCGAAATATGGGGTTCAATATGGGCCATCTGAACAAAGGGTGTGCTATAGGTTCCCTGGAATACGTGGGTCGAATCTTTCAGGGCAGTTTCAACATCTCCTAACTCAGCATCTAGATGAGCAGCAATATTATGCGCGACATCATGAATCCCAGTTGTACCCTCAGTAGGGTGTATGGCAAAGCCTGCCGTCATGGATTTCTGAGCATCAAAAATACAGGGTAACTCATCATACTCTACATGGATAAGCTCAAGTGCTTTTGCAGCGATTGACACAGATTCAGCAGCAACAAAAGCCACACGGTCACCGACATATCGCACAGTGGAATCGAGAATGAGCATATCCCTTGGTCCCGGTTCGGGGTAGCCCTGCCCTGCCGTTGTATAGTAGTGAGGCTTGAAATCTTTGTAGGTGAAAACAGCAATGACTCCTTCCAGAGCTTCGGCTTTGGTAGTATCTATTTTTATAATTTTTGCATGAGCAACTGGACTATGTAAAATTTTCACATATAGGACATCCTTAAGCTGAATGTCATCAGAAAAAACAGGTTTTCCTCTTACCAGACTACGTCCATCAACTCTTTGGACATCTTTCCCAATCACCTTCATGATTTTGCCCCCTTGTCCTTAGACAAAACCTCAAGGGCAGCCTCTACCGGTTTTAGATAACCGGTACAGCGGCAAAGATTCCCATTTAAAGCGTCACGGACCGCAGTTTCATTAACTTCAAGTCCTTCACGATCTAAAGCCTCTAGGGAATTAATCATTCCCGGTGTGCAAAACCCACACTGAGCGGCTCCTGCATGAAGAAAGCCCTCTTGCAGGCTGTGAAGTTCTTCGTGGGACGAAAAGGTTTCTGTCGTTTCGATTCGCTTACCTTCAACAGTATGCATTAAGGTCAGACAGGCATTGATAGCTACATCATTGATGAGGACAGTACAAGCCCCACATTCTCCATGGTCGCACCCATATTTAACGCTGTAAAGTTGGATACTCCGAAGGTACTCCAGAAGAGTCATGCCTGCCTTTGCATCTGCATGATGTAATTTACCGTTTAGTTCAAATGTAATTTTCATAGTGTAATAGATATTTCATGAAATAGGTTTGAAACCAGTTGACGTTTATATGCGGACGAGCCCAGGTGATCATCTACAAAGATAGATTCAACCTCATCCATAAAATGGCGTATATCAGCTTCTCCGGGTGGGGTTGGAGTCTCACAAGTACAGATCCTGCTGGACTTTCCACCGACTGCAAGAATCAAACGTTCGCTGGATTCTAGGAGAGCTGCAATAACAAATGCAGGTGCTGAATCTAAAACGGCGACTCGCTCTATCTTAATATTCCCCTTTGGAATGTGAACCCTTGTAATGACTCCCTGGCCGGGCCAGTTATTTAATGAAACAAATGTATCAGTGTCATTGAGTTGTAGCATGGTCCCAGCTGCATTGAGATAAACCAGCAGATCAGAGTCAGGGCGAGACTCGGCAATTTCGCCACCAAGTGTTCTTTGATTCCGAATGTTTTTGGACGGGCAGGATGATTTTATGGCTTTAGATAAAGTTTCGTTCTCTGTTGTAAGCATTTGCTGGAGAGTGATACCAGAGCCTAAGTGTAGTCCATCGTCGAGATTCTCCATGGAATCTGATAACAGGTGATTGATATCCAGCAAGGTTTGTATGCGGAGGTCTTTTTTTGCTACCACATAGGATCCACCAGCAAATAGGGTGGAACTTGAGTCCTCCTGAAGAACAAGAGCTTCTTCAAAACTCTCCGGTTTAATGATTTGTTCAATTGATGACCACATAAAACACCTAACGATTCTTAAAGTTTATGCCCGAGTGCTCTTCGGCGCGCTGAAGCATTGAATTTGCAATGTTGTTTTGCTGGGAAGCTAACTCAGCCTCATCTGTCCCGGATTTTCCATGTTGGATCACAATCTTCCCTCGGACGATAAGATAATCAACAGCTTGATGACGGGTAGTGAATATCAAAGAAGCTAAAGGATCTGAACGGCTGCCTGACTGGGATATTCCTCCCATGCCAAAAAGTGCTAAATCAGCCTGTTTACCAATACTCAATTCACCGATATCATTTCGTCCCAGAGCCGCAGCACCACCTCGGGTTGCCATTGCGAGAACATCCCTGGCTTTTAACCAATATTGTTCATCACGAAGTCGCGAAATCAGCAACGCATTACGCATTTCCAAAAGCATATCTCCAGAGTCGTTAGAGGCGCTTCCATCCACTCCAAGACTGACTTTGACTCCTGCATCCAGTAGTTCTCTGATTCGAGCTATGCCAGAGCCCAGTCGCATATTTGATGAAGGACAGTGGGAGATGCCTGCGCCATTATCGCCCATGATTTTAATCTCAGCATCATTGAGGTGAACGGCATGGGCATACCATGAGTTGGATGTCATCCAGTCAAGTTCTTGCATGAGTCCAACAGGGCGATGTCCTAGAGTGTCGACGCAGAATTTTTCTTCGTCCAGGGTTTCTGCCAGATGAGTATGAATTTGGAGCTTGTTGTCCCTGGCATAAGATGCGGTCTGTTTCATGAGTTTAGGCGTGACAGAGAAAGGAGAACAAGGAGCTAATGAAATACGAGTCATAGCTCCATCACTTGAATCATGGTATTTAGCAATGAGGCGTTCGGTATCCTTCTGGATCGTCTCTTCTGTTTGAACCACATCATCAGGTGGAAGTCCTCCAGATGATTTCCCCAGAGACATTGAGCCTCGGGTTGGCTGGAAACGGATTCCCAAAGATTTTGCGGCTTCGATTTCTGTATCAATCAGTTCAGGACTAGCTTGTGCGGGAAAGAGATATAAATGATCTGAACTCGTGGTAACGCCAGACTTCATTAATTCCAATAATCCAACCTGAGTGCTGATCTGAATGGCTTCCGTTGTGATCTCCCTCCAGACCTCGTAATGGTTCTTTAGCCATGAGAATAGGGGTTGATCTTGCATTAGAGGAATATTTCTGGTCAAGGATTGGTACAGGTGATGATGGGTGTTAATGAATCCTGGGGTAATAAGCATACCGCTGGCGTCAATGACCTCATCAGCGTTTATATTCAGGGTCTCAGGACTGATAGATTTGATGATCCCGTCCTCAATGAGGATATGTCCGCCAGCGAATTCCACTTGTTCATCATTCATGGTGGCAACATGGAGTGGATTCGTTATGAGTATTGTTTTCATGAATTACGGGCTTTCATATTTAGACACGAATTGTACGAATTCTTCACAAATTCACACGAATAAGTTTTGTAAGACTCAAGCATAATTGATTTCATGTCCATTTGTGTAATTCGTGCCAGAGCAAAAATTTGTAAGACTAATTGACAACACGATGGCTCTCCAACCTTTTTGGTCCAAAGTTAAGAATAAGTGCCAACTTTAAATTTGTTGCCTTTAAATAGTTTAGTGTTTGTGCCATATGTCTTGATGAGATTCTCTCTGCAACCTTAAGTTCTAAAAGAATCTTATCTTCAACCAGCATGTCTGCAAAATATTGACCAACAACCTCGCCTTCAAAGTGTACAGTAATAGGGTGCTGGGTTTGTACTTTTAGTCCTTCCCGGCGTAGCAGTATTGACAATGCATTTTCATTCACTTTTTCAAGAAAACCATAGCCTAGCTGACCGTGTACTTTCATCGCTAAACCGGTGATTTTGTAGGATAATTCTTTGTAAATAAGATTGACCATATTCGATCTCAATTCGTATCTATTCGTGTCGTTGAGGTGACCACGAATATGTCTGTTATGTATGGGTTGATTGTTGTTGAACCGTGTATCTATTATCAACATATCATCTCTCATATCCAAGTACTTATTGATACAAATTTCAATATTCCAGTTTCGCAGTATGCGTTCCTTATTGTAGTAATGGATTGTCTTTTAAGCTATCGTACAAGACCATCATCTCTAAAGCTTCATGTGTATTAAATTTCTCAGTATTGGAGTTCAAATCAATAACTTCTATTTGTTTCTCTACTCCATCGAACTTTACTTGGGCATCTGGAGCTTTATAATGGTATGATCCACCCCCAAAAAATATCACAGATTCATAATGAGGTCGCTTGTAGATAAGGGTATTATTGCTGAAGTGATAACCTGTTTCAGCATCTTCAAAACTTTGATTGGAAATATGTATTTGTGGTTTGTCTATATATGGATCACCAGCTGTTGGGCAGAATGTCGTACAGTTACCACATTCATTACAGAAATCACCCACGTTCAATATCTGGGGTTCCTGTTTGACTGTAAAGACACTTAGGTCTTTTACCGTTAATTTTCCTTCAATATATGAAGCTTCCTGGACTGGAATTGTCACGGCTTTGGCGGTATAGGTGAGGTTTGCCAGGTTGGGGCAAACGCCGACACAAACGCTGCAATAATCATCACAGAGTAGACAGCGGCTTGCCTCCTCAATAGCTTCTTCTTTTGAGAGGGACCGGTGAACCAGTGGGAAAGCTGAAGAAAGATCTTTTAAAGCAGGAGGCATTTCAACCCCATATTCACGGAGTGCGGCTTTTTTCTTTAAATCAGTGATGGTGATTACCCGTGGTTCCTGGTCGATAGTGGGGATTGGGTAATTAACATGTGATAGGATATGTTTAGCTGCTATCTGGCCATCTCCAATAGCATTGATCACACTGGAGGCACCCCGCACGGCATCGCCGCCGGCATAGACTTTAGCCATAGACGTTGCACAAGTCTCTGGATCGACTTTTAGTCCATCATCATCTAAGAAATCTACACTAATGGATTGACCAATGGCTGGAATCACAGTATCCATTTGAAATTCAAAGGTTTCACCGGCAATGGGAACCGGGCGGCGGCGACCGCTGGCGTCAGGCTCACCCAAGTCCATTTTCTGGCATTGGATATGCGTGATATGATCAGTTCCACTAAAAGACAGGGGTGCTACGAGCTCATGAAAGGTGATGCCTTCAGCCAGCGCAGCTTCGATCTCGTCAATATCTGCTGGCATCTCAGATTGAGTCCGGCGATAAACGATACTGATATTACCAGTTCCTTCTGACAATCGAAGCGCCGTGCGGGCAGCATCCATGGCAGTATTTCCACCGCCAATGATGGCCACATTTTTACCCAGATCCGGTTTGGCTCCCCTGCGAACTTCTGAGAGAAAATCAAGTGGATCCAAAACCCCAGGTAAATTTTCACCATCGATTCCAAGCTTAAGAGCACTCTGGGCGCCCACACCGATAAAAATGAACTCATGAGACTTCTGTAGATGCTGGAATTGGTCCTTATTGATAGGGTGATCAAAATGAAAGTGAACCCCCAAGTCATGCAAGACCGAGATATCCAGATCTATGGTTTCATTTAGTAGTCGAAATTCTGGTATGGCATCTGATACCATGCCCCCGACAAAGGGTTTGCTTTCAAAGACCTCTACGGCAACACCTGCTTTTGCCAGGAAATAGGCGCAGGAGAGTCCTGCAGGGCCAGCACCAATGACGGCAACCCGTAGATCAAGAGAGTTCAACTCCAAAGTGTTTGGCTTGGCGATCTCGTGTTCGGTAACAAAGCGCTTGATCTCTCGGATCAACAAAGGTGAATCATAATTATTTCGGGTACACTTTAACTGGCAGAGATGATCACAAACGTTACCCGTGACACCAGGTAGGGGGTTGGTGTCCTGAATAGCTTTGAAAGCCAGATCAAAGTTTCCCTGTGAGGTCTGATAAAGGTATTCAGGAATATTTTGGTCCGTTGCACAGGCATCAATACAAGGTGCTGATATGCAATCAAATGCATTGAGCGGTCGTTTGGTCTTAATAGAGTCAAAATGGTGACTATGTTTATGATAGTGAGTATTGTGAATAACCTGCTCAGCATATTGGGTCAAATTGTCTAATCCTGCCTGCGATACATCTTTTTCAGCACCAGCTTTGGTCAAAATCAATTCATTAAGGTTATTCGCCTCCACAGCTTGCATGGCAGTTGAAAGATTACTTAAATATTGGCCCAGCCGAGTATAGCCACCTGGTTTAAGAACATCAGTGCATGTGGTGACAGGGCGCAGATTGCACGCCAAAGTGTCAGCAACGTTAATGGCATCCACACCAGCTGAGAAGGAGACATCCAACTTGCCCTTGAATTCATTCTGAAGTTTCGCTGCAAGGTTGATGCTGATAGGGTGGAGTGCTCTCCCGCTGAGGTACATCATACTCTCTTTTTCAGGAAAGATCGGACGATGATTCTCAACCTCTAAAGTATTGGTCAGCTTGAGACCAAATTCCACACCTGTTTCATCTGCATGTGACTGAAGGTTATTGATCAGATTTAGAGCATCAGGATATTTAAGGTCGTGGTCAAATGCAGCTTCTGGTACATGAACAGAATCATACCCTAGATCATGATTCAGAATTTGCCTTAATTGTTCTGGTCCTAATAGGGTCGGGTTCAACTTGACTGCTGTGTGAAGTTTTCGCTCAGTGATGAGATAGGTTGCAATACGCTCGATCTCGTCCGGGGGACATCCATGCATGGTTGACAGGGTGATGCTATCAGTCATTCGAGCTGGTATTGACAGATTCATAATATTGGGATATATGGGTTCCAGGAGTTCAAGCTTGTGGTCAAGTAATTCCTGGCTGTTTTCCATGCGATCCATGAAATGTTGGACGTTGGGTTTCATGATTCCCGCCAGATCATACCCAACACTCATGTTGAAAATAACACCAGGCCCCTGATCTGAACTCCAACCAAAATGATCTCTGAGAATGTAGATGGCGATCCAGGCGTTTAGATATTCATCTAAAGATTGCTCAAGTTTGAGTTCTTGTGACCATTCACAATTATAGCCCTCATCCTGCATATCGATACAGGGCTTGCTGACTTCTAGCTCGTCAAGGGTCTGAACCGTTTTTAATTCCATGTACCGGGCACCGCAGAGCCAGGCAGCAATAATATTTTGGGAAAGTTGCGTATGAGGACCAGCCGCTACACCAACTGGAGTTTCCAGCATTTGCCCATAGCGATTCATCCGGAATGGGTCTGAGTTCTTTGGAGTGAAGAACAGGTCTTTATGCATACCAAAGAGATGATCTATTTTTAGCTCTGCCATCATCCATTTGATCAGGTGTTGAATGGAAACAGGATATAGTTTATCACTCATGTCAGTGCTGCCTCAGAAATTCTAGGATCAAGTTCTTGATCACTCTTATTCTATACTTAGCAGTCGCACGAATATCATCAATGGGTGCAATCGCAATATCAATCAAGTCTATTTGATTTGAAAGCCGGGCTGGGTTGATTGAATCCAGAGTCACAACCGTAGGTGCCGCGGCACCAATGGCAATGGTCAGATTCTGCATGTTTTCACCCCAGACAAAAGCCAGGCTAACCACCGAGATAGCCATGGATTGTCTTAATCCTACTTTTTGAAACTGAGACTGAAGCTGCTTCCGTTCCAGTGTGATTGATACTAGTAACTCTGAATCCATGAGAACGGTTTTACCAGGGCCGAGAATAAATTCATGGATCGGTAACTGTCGTTTTCCAGAGGGTCCTGCTAAAGTAAGTACAGCACCAAAAGCATACAACGGGGGTAGGAGATCCCCTGCTGGCGAGGCGTTGCAGATATTCCCGCCAATGGTTCCCCTGTGACGAATTTGAGCTCCAGCGAATTCATGGGCTGCCTCATAGATTGCCACAAACTCATCCTGGATGATTGAGTGGTCGTGTAATCCCTGAATCGTAGCCAGGGCTCCAATTTCAATCTGCTCATCACTGACAACGATGGAACTTAATTCTGATAGTTTTTTTAGATCAATTAGATGATCAGGTAATGGTAGATCTCTTTCAAAGCGTGGCATTAAGTCTGTGCCACCTGCTAGCACGACCGCGCTTGAACTATCCAGCTTAGATTGTAGTTCAAAATATGCCTTCACAGAAGTTGGGGCGTAGTATTTCAATTACCATCTCCAGCGGATTCAATGGCATCCACGATCTTATGATAGCCAGTACAACGACAGATATTGCCTGAGAGTTCGTATTTCACCTCGTCTCTGGATGGATGTGGATTACGCTCCAGCAGTTTGTCACCAGTGAGTACCATGCCTGGAATACAGTAGCCGCACTGTACGGCGTGTTGATCTTCAAATGATTTCTGGAGCTGGGTTAAGTCGCCAATATCAGCCAGCCCTTCAATGGTAGTAATGTTGCGACCATGAGTTTCAACGGCGAGGATCAGGCAAGAATTAACCGTTTGTCCATCTAGAATGACAGTACAGGCGCCACACTCACCCTCACCACAAACCTCTTTTGTGCCAGTTAACCGCAGATCATCTCTTAGTAAATCAATCAAGCGGAGGTGTGTGGGAATCTCACGTTCTACCAAATGACCATTGATAGTTAACGAGAGTTTAAAAGCGTGTGGTTTATCATGGTTCAGCATAATTATTTCTTTAAAAAGGTTTCAATTTCGCTCATGTTTGCAGCTATTGGTTTAATTTTCCCCAAAGTTTTTTGGGCAGATGGAATATCCTTTAAACCGGTTCCCGTAATTAGAACGACGACATGCTCCTCGGCATTAAATAAGTGTTCTGAGGATGCACTAAGAAAACCAGCAAATGCTGTGGCAGCTGCAGGCTCAGCAAAGATGCCCATTGATCTCGACAAATCATATTGAGCTTCCAGTATTTGCTCATCACTGACTTTAATACCAAGACCATTGCTACCCAGAATAGCTCGTCGAGCTTTGTCACCATCACGAGGAAGATCAACGCTAATGCTATCAGCAATGGTATTTGCCTCAACTTTAGTAATATCTCCACTGATGCTAAGGCTATTAACGATGGCAGCAGACCCTTCAGCTTGAACTGCATGTATTCGAGGCATCTTGTTGATCCATCCCATAGAGAGGAGATCAAAAAATCCTTTGTAGACACCAGAAATGATACACCCATCGCCCACAGGCACAAACACATGATCCGGTGCATGCCAATTGTTTTGCTCGGCGATTTCCAGTGCCACGGTTTTCTTACCTTCTGCCAGGATAGGGTTAATGCCCGTATTTCGAGAATAGTGATTGTGTTTTTCAGCCCATTCGAAGGCGAGGTCAAATGCGCGATCATAATTTGCCTCAACAGGTACAAGCCTGGCACCATGTTGGCGGATCTGAGTCAGTTTCGCCTCAGGAGCAGATGCTGGAGCAAAGATGATGCTCTCCATCCCATGATGAGCCGATAATGCAGCCAAGGAAGAACCAGCGTTTCCTGTTGACGCTCCAACTAATGTTGACTTCCCTAATTCGCGTGCGTGCTGTATGCCCAGTTCACTGGCCCGGTCTTTTAACGAACCTGAGGGATTCCGGCTGTCATCTTTAATCTGGAAGGACATCAAAGTATGTTCTTTGGCAGTTTCAGGATAATCTACCAGCGGTGTTCCACCAACTCTTAATGATGTGTTTTCAGGTGCCTTCATAACAGGCAATAGTGGTAAATATCGCCAAATGGATAGATCGTGGTTCAGCTGAAGATCTGTTTTTGACCATGAATTTTGAATCTGATCATAATCATAGGTATAATCAAGATTCCTACCACACTCTGGGCAGGTATAGTGAAAAGGGTCTGCAGACACCATTGTATCGCAGTGATGACATTTTAGCCCTTTTATAGCATTAGGTTTCACGGCGATTCCCTTCCCGTGGAAGATTGTAAAACATCGTCTTCGCGAGTAAGCAAACATGAAATGTTTGCGCAGCGCGGCGATCTCTAATGTGAGATTGCTTCGTCATTTCACTCCTCGCAAAGACTTGCCAAATTTGTGTGGTTATAGAACTTAGACATATTTTTTGAGCATTCCTGTTTCAGCATTAAAAGCTTCGATCTTAGCGTCCCAGTCATCTACTAGATCAAATCTGGAAGTCCAGTAAGTGTCATCATACCACTGAGCGTCAAGTTCTTCTACTGACTTTCCTTGTTGTTCGACCCAGGTGAAGTATTTCAGGTTATGCATCCGTTTTTTATCACGGTATGTGAGCTCTAAAACACCCTCGTCGTTGATTCCCTTCAGAAAATGTTCAAAATCCACATTGGCCTGGATCTCTGTATAATCGCCATGTTCATCCTGGAGTTCGGCCAATCGTGACTGATACATCTCCATTGAATCTGTAGCGACTGTAAAGACCACATCATTTTCATTATACTCATAATACTTTGCCATCTTAATGGCACCGGCAATATTGGCAATACTGGAGATACCCATATAATTCAATTTTGAAATAAGATCAGGATCAATGCCCTTCGTTTTGAGAAGGTCATGGCCAGAAGATTCGTTAAAGAGTCGAATTAAATTCATGGAAATATTGTCGTCAACACCAATGACCATATCCATATTCTTCATGTTATGGATCCAAGGCACATGTTTATCACCAATACCTTCGATTCTGTGTGCACCATAGCCATTCTGTAGCAATGTTGGAACTTGTAAAGCCTCTCCAGCAGCAACTTTTAGCGAGGGGAATTTTGCTCGCAGGTAATCGGCAGAACCCAAAGTGCCTGCCGATCCCTGAGTAAGGAATAGACCACTAAAACGCTGAGTGCCTGTGTTCATGTTATTGAATACTTTTTCCATAGCGCTTCCAGTGACTGCATAATGCCACAAGGGATTCCCAATTTCATCAAATTGATTCAGGACCACGATATCATCACCACGCTCGGCCTTAAGCCGCCTTACTTCATCATAAATCTCTTTGACATTGGCTTCGCCACCCGATGTGCGAATAATCTCTGAGCCAACTTTCTCGAGCCAGTCATAGCGTTCCTTAGACATCTCCTCTGGGAGAACAGCTATAGATGGACAGCCCAGTAGGTAGGCGTCATAAGCTCCGCCACGACAGTAATTACCCGTTGATGGCCAGAGAGCCTTCTGGTGTGTGGGATCGAAATGACCTGAGATCAGTTTTTCTACCAAAGGACCAAATGTTGCACCGACTTTATGAGCACCTGTGGGAAAATATTTACCAATAAGTACAATCACTCTGGCTTTCGTTCCGGTCAATTCAGTGGGTAACTCCAAATAATTCACATCACCAAAACCACCACCTGTTTTGACAGGCTCATTTTGCCAAGTGAGGCGAAAAAGGTTCCTAGGGTTCAGGTCCCAGAGTCCAATCTGGGATAGCTCGGCTTTGATTCCTTCTGGAATCAGCTCAGGATTCGCCATCTGTTTATAGGTAGGTAGGATAATATTCTGCTCTTTGCAGCGCTGGATGGTGTTCTTTAAGACTTGGTCGGTATTCATAAAGTTATTTCTTTCTCGTGTTAATGTAATCGTTCATTTCTTTTACAACGAACCAGACGAAAGAAACGAATGCTTTTTATTATGTAAAAAGCGGAAAGTTCGTGCTGTTCGTTTTCTTCGTTGTGAAAAGTTAGACATTATTAATCCTGTAGTTTACTGAGGGCTGACATGGGGTCTTTAAGGCTGGTGAGATACATCATGGCAGCAATAATAAATGGTTTATAACTAGCCTCCATGTAGGTGTCCCGTCGATATTTATCAAAGACAGAAGCACTGACCTCACCTTGTTCACAGCTCACACCAGTGATGTCAGCAGGTAAACAATGCATATAGAGTGCTTCACCATTTTTAGTCAATTTCATTTTGTCTTCAGTGCATTCCCAGTCTGTGAATTTTGCATTATTGGCCAGACAACTTTGCTCAAGAGCTTGCAAGCCGGCTTTATCACTTTGCTTTAATAGAGCGGTACGTTCTTCCATGACATGATAAGGAGCCCATGATTTAGGATAGACAATATCAGCACCTTTAAATGCTTCATCCATATCATTTACAATATTGAAAGAGCCACCTGAAGCCTGGGCCTGTTTGCCGGCCAGATCAACGACGTCTGTGATCAGATTATAACCTTCGGGGTGGGCAAGCGTAACATCCATACCGTAGCGTGTGAGCAAACCAATAATCCCCTGGGGTACTGACAGAGGTTTACCGTAGCTGGGTGAATAAGCCCATGACATAGTGATCTTTTTACCCTTAAGGGCATCCAATGAGCCGAAATGGTTTTTGAGCATCGCCAGGTCAGACATGCTCTGTGTCGGATGGTCAATATCACACTGAAGATTGACTAAACCAGGGCGATTGTGGAGAACGCCTTCTTCAAATCCGGTTTGGACAGCTTCTGACACCTCTTTCATGTAGGTGTGACCTTCACCAAGATACATATCATCTCGGATACCAATGGCTCTGGTCATAAAGGAGATCATGTTAGCCGTTTCTCGGACCGTCTCACCATGGGAAACCTGTGATTTTTCTTCATCCATATCAGATACAGCTAGCCCGAGAGCATTGGCTGCCGATGCAAAACTGAAACGAGTTCTGGTAGAATTGTCACGGAAGATGGAAACCGCTAAACCGGAATCAAAAACCAGGTTTGGTTTGCCGAGGCGGTGTCTCTCCCTTAGTAATTCGGCTAGGAGCAGGGTCGCTTCTACTTCATCTGGGGATTTATCCCAGGTTAGTAGAAAATCGTGACCATAGTTCCCCAGGTTTAGACTTTTTATCTTATCAATAAGTGTGTTCATTTTTCTCCAATATATTGCAAATGCACAGCGAGACGGGGATTTGAATCCCCGCCTAGCTTGTGCTGTTAATTCTTGTTAAATATGCTAATGGTATAGCCGCATACATAGCAGCCGCTTTCACAAGGTGATCCTTCCAGGTCTTTTCATTAGGTGCATGTGCTTCCTCTTCAGCACCAGGTCCAAAACCAACACAGGGAACACCATATTGACCCATGATGGCTACACCATTTGTGGAAAATGTCCACTTGTCTACGATGGGATCTTCTTTGAAAAGTCCTTTATAAGCATCTACCAGTGATTCTGTTGCTATATGATCTTCATCGATGAGCCAGGTAGGGAAGTACGCTTTTGTAGGATACACGAAACCAGTATAGCTGGGTCGTTCATAATCATACATTTCCACAAAAGCGCCCGCGGCCTTAACTGCTGGAAGCTCCTGAATCTCCTTGATTGACGATTCAGCAGTTTCTCCAACGGTAAGGCGCCTATCGATGGAGATTGAGCACCCATCTGCAACAGCACAACGTGAGGGTGATGTGTAGAACACTTCTGAAACGGTTAGCGAGCCTTTACCGAGAAAGTCATGATCACCGAGATGATTGTTCAATTCTTGTAATTCAAGTAGAATTGGAGCCATCTTGTAAATAGCGTTGTCTCCCCGTTCTGGAGCAGACCCGTGGGCACTAATTCCTGAAGTGCTTACCTTGATCTCCATTCGACCACGCTGTCCACGATAAATGCGGCAAGAGGTAGGTTCAGTACTTACTACAAATTCAGGCTGAATCTTCTTTTTATCCATGATGTATTGCCAGCAGAGCCCGTCACAGTCCTCTTCTTGAACCGTTCCTGTAATAACCAGAGTGTAGTCATCTTCTAGTTTCAGATCCTTAATGATCTTTCCAGCATATACCATGCTGGCCATGCCGCCTTCTTGATCAGAGGCTCCACGACCCATAATGATTTCATCATCCTCAAACCCTTCGTAGGGATCAACATTCCAGTTATCGATATTACCTACGCCAACGGTATCAATATGAGCATCCATGGCAATCACATGAGAGCCATGTCCAATTGTGCCATAAATATTACCCATCTCATCGATTTCGATCTTATCAAAACCAACTTTTTCCATTTCCTCTTTGATTCTCAGAATGACCAACTCTTCCTCACAGCTTTCACTGGGGATAGCAATCATATCACGCAAAAACTTTGAAATATCCGCTTTATAAGTTTCAGCCTGTTTCAGTATTTTATCAAAATTAATATTCATTATATATGTCTTTCCATCCTAACTGTCTATTGCCTGCATTGCAGCCCACAGCTTCATGGATTGTGTACGAGCATTTTTTAATATTGCTTTAGTGTCAATACCGGGGATTTCATAGTTATGCATTCTGAATATTCCCTGACTCATTACGTCACTTGGTTTCCCAAAACCAAAAAGAAGGTGGCTCATGAAGTTTGTGCCGTGAGGTTCGGTTCGGGAGTCGTAATCATAAAAGGCCAAATCGGCTTGATGACCAACATTTATGTGGCCTAACTCCTTCCCGAATAACCGGGAAGCAATAGTCGGGTTGTTTCTGAATAGGAGCTGTAGATAATTGATCTGTTCACCACCAATAGCAGACCGAATCAAGGTACCCTCCTTTGCTTCGGAGAGCATATTGCTTTGCATACCATCAGTTCCTAATCCTGGATTAAGCGATTCAATGATTTCAGTCTCCAATATTCCAACCTGATTGTTGGCGTTAGAGGTAGGATTATGAATGAGCTTACATCCATGCTGTAATAGTATATGGCGATCTTGTCTGGTGATATATATACCATGAGCAATCACTGAGCGATTGTTAAGCAAGCTGAAATGATCCAGACGTTGCACAACAGATTCGTAACCTTTTGTTTGAGCATCTTTTTCATCAGCGAGATCCTCAGCGACATGGATGTGGATTCCCCAATCATCACGCTTCTGGAGATTATCAGCTATTTGTTTCAGTGAGTCATCAGATAAAGTGAAGGATGCATGCAGGCCAAGCAATGGAAGTACCTGAGAGTCACCTTTGTACTTATCAATAGCACGCAGGTTTTCAGCTAGCTCATCCTGAAAATTAACTTCACCATTTCGATCTGAAATCTCAAAACAGACACCAATATTGACTCCAAAACGCTTGGCAGTCTCAACCAGGAGATCTAACGAACCAGCGACATGTTTTGGGCTGGCGTGATGGTCAATAACAGTGGTAACACCATTTTGAATACAATCTAGTAATCCTGCTTCAAATGAAGCCTGGGTGGACTGCTGATCTAATCCCAAATCAAGCTTCCACCAGATTTCCTCGAGAATTTGCACGAAATTCTGTGGTGTGTTCTTTGGCGCTGGCATTCCCATGGCTAGAGCAGAATATAAGTGGGTATGCGCGTTGATCATGCCAGGTAACACAGTTTTCCCAGACATATCAATGCTTTCACCACTGAAATCATTGGGTGGATCCCCAACTGATTCGATAACACCATCTTTTATCAATATGCTACAGTTCTCCAGGAATTCAGTTTCACCGAAAGGATCCATAAGACGTAAGTTTGTTAATAATAGTTGGCTCATATCAATCACCCAATAATTCTAAAATATGTTCAGGGATAATAGGGATACTATTAACAGGCTTGCCAATAGCATCACTAACTGCATTGGCTATTGCAGCAGCAGTAGGGATAATGGCCGGCTCGCCAATCCCTTTTGCTCCCCAGGGGCCTTCTGGTTCAGGATCTTCTACTAGGATTGATTCAATATCACCAACATCCAGAGCCGTTGGTAATAGATAGGTGGTAAGGTTATCAGTGAGAACCTTGCCCAATTCAAATTTAAAATTCTCAGTCAGCGCCCAGCCAATACCCTGAGCGGTTCCACCTTCAATTTGAGCTTCTAAACCCGCAGGATTAATAGCTCGACCCACATCATGGGAAGCCCAGATTTTTTCTACTTTAACCAACCCGGTAAGTGTATCAACGGCCACCTTGGCAATCTGCGTTGCATAAGAATAGGTAAAATAGGCTTCACCAATGCCATTGACTGCATCGTATTCCAATTGGGGGACATGCCACCAGCCCAGAACATCCATGGGTCTGTTTGAAAGATAGAGATAATTAGTGAGTTCCTCAAACGGTAGGGTTTCATCATTTCGTGAATTGTGAACCACACTCTTTTCGATCTTAATTTCGTTGAGGTCACACTGCATTAGTTCAGCCGCAGCCTCTTTCAAGACCGGTATAATTTTTCTGGCTGCATCACGAATTGCATTGCCTGTCATGACAACATTTCGACTGGCAACAGAGGGACCACTATCTGGAACCTGATCTGTATCTGTGGGTAAAACAGCAATTCTTGAGGGTTCAACACCTAAGGCCTCGGCTGTCATTTGAGTCACCACGGTCAGAGCGCCTTGTCCCATTTCAACCAGGCCAAAGGCAACAGAGATGCTTCCATCTCGATGAATCTTGATCTTAGCACCACTGCCATCCATGAACCAACCTGCTGCACCGAGGCAGTTGCCGTAATGAATGAGAGAGACACCATATCCTGTTTTCCAACGAGCATTCTTAGAAACGCTCTGGCTTGACCATTGAGCCGCCTCAGTCGCTGTTAGAAGTGTCTCTTCAGCACCAACGCTAGCGTTCAACTGTTGTCCTGTCAGAGTTTCGGTGCCGATCTTTAAAATATTTCTCAGCCTTAGCTGAACGGGATCCATCTTTAATTCATTAGCGATGACATCCATCATACGCTCATGCCCAAATGCTGCTTGCGGGGAACCAAAACCACGAAAAGCTCCGGTTGGAGGTAAATTGGTGTAATAAGATTTTGATTCTACAGAGATATTTGGGATCACATAGGGTCCCATGGCTTGCATGGCTGAGCGATAAGATACAACAGAAGAAAGCGTAGCATAAGCACCAGCATTTTCTTCCAGCTTGATATCAGCGGCCAGAAGTTCACCCTCTTTAGAAACCCCAACTTTATAATGCATCTGAAAGGGATGGCGTTTGCTGGTTAACTGGACATCATCGGTACGGCCATACACCATTTTCACGGCTTGATTTAATTTTAAGGCAGCCAAAGCAGCACGAGTGCATACTTCGGAAGGAATATCTTCTTTACCACCAAAAGCACCACCTGTGGGTGCCTGCTCCACCTTGACTTTTGCAAAGGGAATATCCAGAGCTTTAGAAACAGCTTTCTGCACATAAAAGGGACACTGAATTGAACCAAGGATTGAGATGCCGCCTTTGCCATCTGGTTGAGCAATACACCCCTGAGGTTCCAGATAATAATGTTCCTGAAAAGGTGTCTCGAATCGTGCCTCTATAATTTGATCAGCTGTTTCAAAGCCAGCTTCAGGATCACCCCGTTTGACCTGATGCTGACAGGCCAAATTTGATTCATGAAGATAATGTTCTACAGCATCTCGGCTTTGATCAATGGATAAGACAGGTTCATACTCATCAATTGTCACATTGATAAGAGCCGCTAGTCTTTGGGCAGCTTCGTCTGTCTTCGCAACCAGGACTCCAACGCTGTCACCAATATATCTGACAATTTCGTCTGCTATCAAGGGCTGATCTTCCAAAATAACGCCTACTTGATTCTGACCGGGAATATCCTGGGCGGTGAAAAATGCTACAAAGTCGGGGTCATCTAGAACATTACTTGTATCAATTCCAGTTAAACGTCCATAAGGGAAAGGAGAATATACAGGCGCGGCGTGTACCATATTATCAACATGAATATCAGTAATAAATCGAGTAGCGCCTGTAGTTTTACCGGTGGCATCCACTCGATTTAATCGAGATCCAATTATGTTGGTTGGTGTGTTCATTTTAGGTGACTAGGGCTCTATCCTTTTTTTAAGCAACGAATTTTACGAAACTTACGAATTTCATTTTATGGTTTGCTCAGATGTTTGATGATTCATTTTGGATAAACGTTTGAACTGCAGTGGTATTCGGCCAAAATTAATAACATAACCAACCTCCATTCCTGACGCTTTCAAGTAATTTATCAATCAAGCTATAGCTTAAAAGAGTTGTTCGTTCAATTCGTGCCGTTGGTTGTGAAAAAATCAAATTTCTAATTTCCAGTTTCAAGCGAACACATCCATAAATTCAAAAGCAACACCATCAAATAAACCCTTATCGCTGAGTTTGATGTCAGGAATGACCAGCAGAGCCATAAATGATAGCGTCATATAGGGAGCTCCTAGTTGTGACCCCATGGCTTTGGCTTTATTGTCCATGTTGGCGTATGCTTTGCCAACCTCAAAAGCGTCATCATTGGACATGATTCCAGCAACCGGAAGGGGTAACACATAATCTGCTTGATCTGTAACAGCAGAAATTCCACCCTGATTTTTTATCACTAGATTTATAGCGTTTGCCAGAGCACTATCAGAAGTCCCCACCGCAACAATATTATGTGAATCATGGGCAACGGACGAGGCAATCGCACCCTCTTTTAAGCCAAAATTCTTGATCAAGGCTATTGCAGGCCTTGAAAGAGAATATCGGTTCAAGACTGCTATCTTAAGGATATCATTCTCTAGATCTGTCTGAATAAAGCCATCTCCATCCAGAGTTGGATTCCACTCGTACTTATGAGTCACCAGTTGCCCGTCAATGACCTCAATCACCGGCACAGAACTAGTTTTTGCCTTTATCCTGAAATTCTCTGGCGCCTGGGCTTCTGCTTCAAACTGGTTTAGGGGTTCATTGGGAACGGAGCTTAATTTGGACTTGCTATGCTCAGAAACACATTGTCCATCAATAAAGGTCTTTTGAACGCGAAAGCTCTCTAGTGCGTCAACAATGATGAAGTCTGCGGCATCGCCCTTTTGCAGTAATCCCACTTTTAAACCATAAGTTTTGACCGGAGTAACTGAAGCGCTCCATAGAACCTTCAGAGGATCAATCCCAGCGTTAATGGAACGCTTGACCATTTCGTTGATATGCCCTTCAGCCAGATCATCTGGATGCTTATCATCACTGCAAAGCATGCAGTTGCGAGAATGGCCATTTAAGAGCGGCATAAGGTCATCCAGGTTCCTGGCTGCGGATCCTTCCCGAATCTGAACCTGCATTCCCAGAGACAGCTTTTCCAAGGCTTCTTCCAGAGTGAAGCATTCATGATCAGTCGTGATCCCGGCTTGGATATATTTTTTTACGGCCTCACCTCGTAATCCAGGAGCATGTCCGTCAATCGTTTTGCCAAGTTTTTTAGCGTGATCGAGTTTCTCCATCACATCCGGAGCGTCATTCAACACGCCGGGCACATTCATCATCTCAGACAAACTCACAATATCTGATCGATTTAGGAGATCATTAACCTCATCAGCTGAAAGGGTTGCTCCAGCAGTCTCAAAGGGAGTCGCGGGAACACAAGAAGGCGCAGAAAAATGAAACTTAAAAGGTGTCTGTTTGGCATTGTCCAGCATGAACTCCACGCCAGCCATGCCCAGGACATTGGCAATTTCGTGAGGATCCGAAACGGTAGCCACGGTTCCATGAGTAACCGCTGCTCTGGCAAATTCACTAGGAATGAGCATGGAACTTTCAATGTGGATATGAGCATCGATGAGTCCAGGAAGAATATAGTGTGTCTCGGCAACTTCTTCTTCTGTGATACTGGTTATCTTTCCATTTTCAATGGATAGTGTGCCAGCGAAGATGCGTTGATTTAAAACATCCACGATATTACCTGATAGAGAAAAGTTATTTTGATTCATAGTCGTATTCTTTTATGAATAATAATTGTCATTTTAACTGATTCAATTTTGAGCCAGTATGCAAGTTAGCCTAATTATACTAATTATGGAAAGGATTCTTGGTGTAAAGCCTGCTCTAGAATATCTTCGGCAAAAGCCACAACAGGTAAAAATCATGGGTGTGACAATGCAATTATGGGGGAACAATGAATCAACAGGTTTCGATTGATAGTTTTCTATCAGCGAAGACATTCGCATTGGCCGGAGCTTCTAGAAGTGGTAAAAAATTTGGTAATATTGTTCTAAAGACACTGACAAAAAAGGGATATCACATCTTGCCCGTACATCCGGGGGCGGATCAGATCAATGATAAGACCTGTTTCTCATCAATAGCAAAATTACCCTCCACGGTGGAGAACTTGATCCTAATTGTACCACCTGATCAAACAGAACAAGTTGTTCAAGAGATTTTTACATCAGGTATCAAGCGAGTTTGGATGCAGCAAGGCTCAGAATCATCAATAGCGATTGAGTTTTGCAAAAAGAACAACATCGATCTGGTCTCAGGAGAATGTATCCTCATGTACGCAGATCCACGAGGTCTCCACAAATTCCATCGATGGATATGGGAATTATTGGGTAAAAAGACCAAACAGTAATAATCATCTGCTTTACTGTAACGACCAAGACACTAATACAGGTCAAATGATCCATATTGATTCGAATACAATTTGGGGAAAGACATGAGATTAAAACCTGGGAACCAAGTAAAGGGACTAGAGCTGCCAGCCATCGACGGATCCATGTTTAACATGGAAATGGTTAAGGGTAAGCCGTTTATGTTGAGTTTCTATCGTTTTGCCAGCTGTCCTTTTTGTAATTTACGGGTTAATAAGCTTATAAATAATTTTGATGAATTTGGGAAAGATTTTACCCTAATCGCGGTTTTTGATTCATCCCTTGATGCTTTGATTCGACATTCAGGTAATCAGAAAGCACCGTTTCACATTTTGGCTGATGAGTCCAGAAGCTATTATGAAGAATATGGCATCGAAAGGTCAGTATTGGGAATGGTAATAGGAATGACCCTGCGTTTCCCGACCTTATTGAGAGCATTTTTTAGTGGATTAATACCTAAGGAACTAAACAGCAGTTGGCTAACCATGCCTGCCGATTTTCTGGTTGATGCCGAAGGGGTTATACAAAAGGCATATTATGGTCAAGATGAGGGTGATCATCTATCATTTGATGAAATGAAAGCATTTGCTTTGGAAAAGAGAGTGACACTATGAGAAAAATAGCTATTGCAGATTGGGGCCAATTAAAACCTTTAGAACCGAGCTACGCTTTGGTTGCCAATGTTGACCTGGTAATCACTCGCTGGGATGATCAAGTCTCTGTCCTCTATGGACGTTGCCATCATCGAGGAGGCATATTGGCTGATGGTCATGTCCGTGGGGATGATCTTATCTGTGGCCTCCACAACTGGGACTATAACTATAAAAGTGGGATCAGCTCGTACAACCCTGAAGAAAAATTACAGCAGTTTTCAGCTTGGATAGAAGATGGACAGGTATGGGTTGATGAAGATGAAATCAGAGCCTGGGAAGCTGACAATCCTCAACCCTATGACAGAGAAGCTTATCAGGGTACCTATAAAGATATTCACGGTACAATAGAAGAACCGCACACCCAGTATATTCAACACTTAGCTGAAAAAGGTCTGTCAGAATTAGGCCACCATGGACGCATGGATGCTATGGGCGTTCCCTATGATCAACTGCCGAAATGGGAAGATATCCAGCTACTCACAGCTCAGCTTTATAAAGTACCTTTGCTGGATGATGCTCCAGTTGGTACGCAAGTCGTCATTGGCCCAAATGCAAAGAAACCCCTTGTCCTGGAACGACCTCTTTTTGTATCAGATATGAGTTTTGGCGCCCTATCAGAGGAGGCTAAAATTTCCTTGGCAAAGGGAGCTGAATTAGCGGGGACAGGTATCTGTTCAGGCGAAGGTGGAATGTTGCCAGAAGAGCAGGCGGCAAATTCCAGGTATTTTTATGAATTGGCTTCAGCTCGTTTTGGATATTCCATGGACAAGATTCAGAAATGCCAGGCATTTCATTTTAAAGGGGGTCAGGGCGCCAAAACGGGTACGGGAGGACATCTTCCCGGCAGTAAAGTCCAAGGCAAAATTGCTGAGGTAAGAGGCTTACCTGAAGGTGAATCAGCTATTTCGCCATCACGCTTCCCAGACTGGGAGAATCTTGAGGATTACCGAAAATTTGCAGAGGAAGTTCGAGAAGCTACCGGAGGTATCCCCATCGGAGTAAAACTTTCAGCCCAACATATTGAACGAGATATAGAGGCTGCTCTAGAAATTGGTGTCGATTACATTATCCTGGATGGTCGCGGAGGCGGTACGGGTGCCGCACCACTGATCTTCAGGGATAACATTTCCGTCCCGACGATTCCTGCTTTAGCCCGTGCTCGTCACTATTTGGATCAACAGGGACGTTCAGACGTATCCCTGGTTATTACAGGCGGTCTGCGTTTACCGGCTGATTTCATTAAGGCCTTGGCAATGGGTGCGGATGCAATTGCCGTCTCTAACTCTGCGCTTCAAGCCATTGGCTGTCTGGGTATGCGAGCCTGTCACACCAACAATTGTCCAGTTGGTATCGCCACCCAAAAACCAGAATTGCGTGCTCGTCTAAAGATTGAAAAAGGAGCTCAGCAGCTCAATAATTTTTTCCAGGCTTCAACCGAACTAATGCAGGTTATGGCTCGGGCTTGCGGACATGATCATCTCAATCAATTTAGTCAAGATGATCTGACGACCTGGAAGCGAGATATGGCTTATTTAACAGGAGTTAAGTATGGTGGAGTCGAAACTATATGATATTCCGAGAATAGGATAGGGATGGTCAAAATGAATAATCATAAAAAGATCAATTATCTAGAATTTCCAGCTACAGACATAGAGGCGACAAAAACCTTTTTCACCGATGTGTTTGCCTGGTCTTTTGTAGACTATGGACCAGACTATGTTGCTTTTTCTGATGCCGGTATTGAGGGAGGCTTCGCAAAATCTGATATAGCCGCAACCACAGCAAATGGAAGTGTTCTAGTGGTCCTCTATAGTAAACAATTGAAGCAAACTCAATCAGATATTGAAACCGCAGGTGGTTTGATTATCAAACCCATCTACTCATTTCCTGGCGGTTACCGCTTTCACTTTACTGATCCCAATGGTAACGAGTTTTCCGTCTGGTCAGAATTGGATCAATGAAAACCATTCTGTTGACTGCACTAGCTCTCAGTGCTTTTGCAGCAAATTCGGTACTATGTCGGTTAGCACTTGGAGAGGGTGCCATTGACGCCATGGGATTTACCACCATTCGGCTGTTTGCTGGCGTCCTGACACTCCTGATCATTTTAAAGCTTAATCGTGAACCAGTCTATCCACCGACAAAGGGTAGTTGGGCTGCTAGCCTCATGTTAATCCTTTATGCAATTACCTTCTCGTTTGCCTATGTAACACTTGATACAGGAACCGGAGCTTTGATCCTTTTTGGATCTGTCCAGACCACCATGATATTGCTGTCAGTCATCCGGGGAACGCAATTACATCTTAGTGAATGGTTGGGACTCTTGACTGCTTTTGGCGGTTTCTTGTATCTCATTTTACCGGACTTGAGTACACCTTCTGTAATGGGCTTTGCACTTATGTCTATTTCGGGTGCTGCCTGGGGTGTTTATACGCTGAAAGGCCGAGGATCTATGAACCCCTTGTTAGATACAGCGCACAACTTTCTAAGAACCCTGCCATTAATCCTGATTCTTTTTTTAGTGGGTATAAAAACGGCTCATTACTCTCTTGAGGGGATCCTCTTTGCAGTCTTATCAGGCAGTCTGGCTTCTGGTATTGGCTACACGATCTGGTATATGGCCTTGCGAGGACTATCGGCTACTCAAGCGGCAGTCATTCAACTCTCCGTTCCGGTCATTGCGGCCTTTGGGGGTGTTCTCTTTGTGTCAGAAATGATCACTTTCCGTTTAGGGGTGTCCACGATGATCATTCTGGGTGGAATTTTGATGGTCATTCTTGGAAAAATTTATTTTGTGAAATTACCAAATATCAAAACGGAACTTAATGCTCCTGATGCTCTTTAATTCATTCTACAACTGCTCAATATAAAATTACAAAGGAACTCAAAATTGAAATCAACACATATTGCTCTAAGCCTTATAGTCACCGCAGGTCTTCTCGTAAGCTGTAGTGATAAACCTGCAAAAGCTGAGCAGCATAAGGCTGATGCTCATGACTCACATCAAACTTCAACTCATGAATCCAGTCCAGATGGTCTGGTTTTGAATAATGGTGAAAAATGGGAAATGGATGAGCATACTCGCTCGAGTTTTGCCCAAATGGCTGGGTCATTTTTGACAGCTGATCATATATCTCTGGAAGGCGAAGGCTTAAAACAGGTTGGTGCCGGTTTACAAACTGATCTAGATGGTCTGATCAAGGGTTGCACCATGACAGGAGAAGCCCATAACCAGCTACACGTGTACCTAACCGGCTACATTCCAGCAGTTCAGGCGCTCTCAGAATCAGGCAAGCTTGAAGATGCCAAGAAGGTCAAACACTACCTGGAGATCTACGACGATTATCTAGAATAGTCCGCAAACCATAACTATCCAAACCGATTACAGTTGACTTTTTAAGCGCTTCCCATTAAATGCGATAACAGAAGTCACCTATCGTCGTGACCAATTATAAAGCGGGAGCTTAAATGAATA
>CAZOBQ010000003.1:0-75762 GCA_964578155.1 uncultured Lentisphaeria bacterium | reverse complement strand
ACATCTTCATCAACAAAACTATAAGTAGTTTGTCTGGTAGTAGAACCTTGTCCCAGTAAAGCTTCATCTGTGATAAAGGAAGCGATCTCTTTCCAATCGGTGGCTGAGCTTGCCGAAGCCCGTTCAATCATAAAACCTTGGTTCTCGATCTCAGATTCAGTGACCCATTTCAGGTCAACTGTAGCATTTGATGAGGTAGCTTCCCATAAACCAAGTTCAACAGGAAGACTAACGTCTCCAGAAATGATATTGGTGAAAGCATTGACTATTTTGCTAGCTGTAAATGCACCACTAGCCACTGTTGCGCCTGCAGTATTAGTTGTTGTTGCAGTTCCGGAGATATTATAAACAACATAGTACCTGACAGAAATAGTGGCTGAAAGGGCCTCTGCGGCACCTAGCGTAACGGTGGCACTACCACCTGAGAAAGTAGACGAACCTAGGGAAGCATCTGTTGCTGTCCCATCCCAAGTGTTGTTACCATTATCTTTGTGGATATGAACTGAAGCTATGTCTGCGTCTGCGGCAGTTCCCGTAAGCGTAACTGTCACAGCACTCCAGTCCGCAGCGTTTTTAGTCGTCTGAAGTTGAAAATAGACCATGCCTTGATCCGTAGCACCTTGTACAGTATTAGTTGGGTTTAGGGTGGCTCCAGAAACATTTATGGTAGCGGCGGCTGCGTGAAGGAGATTGGTCAATAAACTAAAAAGAATGACAAAACCCATGACCTTATTGGTCATTGTTCTGAGTACTTTATTTTTACGCTTTAGTCTATCCCTCAAGTAGCTTCCCCTTGCTCCTTGATAGTAATTATTATCAATAGCTGGGGCAAGCGTTATTCCGTGCTTCGCTAAGTCAGCGTTTGTGTTCTGTGTCAGTACTATGTTTAATTCTCTATGCATTTCATTTCAACCCACTACCAAATCCAATACAAAAAATATACCATAGAACAAAAGCTCTATAACATATTGATTATTATACGTTAATAATATTATATGTGCTAATGTGTGATAATATTTGTCAGGATATGTCGCAAATACATGACACTTTTGCGATTTTTCGTCATATCCTTATGACAAAGTGCTAAATTTTAATCAAAATTATTGGTTTATCAGGAGGTTGCTTCCCGACGGCAGCTTCGATTTATCAAGTTTTCGGAGAAATTGTGAACTTAATCACAAAGAAATCAAGCTATATGTGACTTTGCTCACCAATTTAGATTTATAGTGGATGAGTCTTAAAAAGGATAAAAACTAAAAATCAATGACATCAAGTTTCTTCTGACTCCCATGAACATCGCAAGATTCAGTGGGAACTGTCCCTGGCAAGAAGACCTCTCGCAAAGGTGTACAGTATTGAGTTGCCAATTTGTGAGTCTCTGAGCATACATTGGTAAAGACCACGGATTCCTCCGGAATTTCAAACTCCTGACGATCCCAATCCAAACTATCATACACAGCTCTCATATACTGAGCCCAAATCGGTACACCAAGTGCGGAACCTGCCATTTTTGGACCAAGACTGATGCTAGGAGAGTCCATTCCAACCCAAACCGCCGTTGATAAGCGCGTGGTAAAGCCTACGTACCAGGCATCTGTAAATCCTGAGGTGGTACCGGTTTTTCCACCGGCTGGCTCATGGAAACCAAACCGGGTTCTGGCTCCTACACCTGTTCCTCTATTAGCAACGGTCTCCAATAAAGACAACATCACGTATGAGGTACCTCGTCCCAAAACTTCTTTTTGCTCCGATGCATAGTTGCGTAGTACACCACCATAACGGTCTTCCAAGGAGAGGATTCCTTTAGGCTTGATCCAGATTCCCAATCGAGGATAAACAGCATAGGCCGCAGCCATTTCAAGTGGATAGACGCCGGACGCACCCAGAGCCAATGCATCACCTGGATAAAGTCTAGTTGTTATTCCCATATCCCTGGCTTTCTCCACCACGGCAGAAGGAGCGATCAATTCCTGAATCACTCTCACTGCAATCAGATTTAGAGATCGGCGAATACCCTCTCTGATAGTTGTTTCACCGCCCATGCTGAGATCATAATTTTTAGGTCGCCAATCTGTGGAGTCGTTGGTCCCCTGCTTTATCACAACGGGTTGATTCAAAAGTGTTGTTGTTACAGGATACCCATTGTCAATGGCAGCAGTATAGAGAAAAGCTTTAAATGAAGAGCCAGGCTGTCTCTTCATTTGGGTTGAGCGATTCCAGCTTGATTTGCTGAAATTCTTCCCGCCAACCATAGCTTTTATCTCACCCGTTTCTACATCGAGCGTGATCAACTGTCCCTGAACAGTTAAGAGCTGTTCAATCTGGGTAGTCATGGGAATAGAGTCCCTGATCATTAATCTTACAGTATCAGCAGAAAATTCAATGTGATGCTTTTCCAGAATATCTGCCAGCGCATTCAAGGTTGTGTCCAGCATGCGCGTATTGAATATTTCCTGTATCCGATCCAATTCCTTGGCAACCACTCGGTTAGCAATGGTTTGCATACGTGTATCCAAACTAGTATAGATCGTCAGGCCATCTCTATAAAGATCCACACCCAATTCATCGTCCTGTTTTTCAAGCTGACGACGAACATACTCGCCAAAATAGGGAGCAACATTCCCGCTCTCCACACTATCAGGAACAAACGTTTCGATGGGTAGTGATTTGAAATAATTACGTTCCACCGCGTTGATAGCTTTTTCCCTGAACATATTGTTAATAACTACGTTACGAATATGTTTCGAGCGCTCAGGATGTGTAATAGGTGAATAATAGGCTGGTGCTCGCAACATCCCTACCAAGATAGCGCCTTCATCTAAAGTCAGATTTTCAACCCGCTTATTAAAATATTTCGTAGCAGCCGCCTGGATACCATAGGTTCCGTGTCCGAAATAAACCGTATTCAGATACATGGTCAGAACTTCTTCTTTTGTGAAGGTATGCTCAATCTGAACAGCAGTGATCAACTCCCTGATCTTCCGGGTGTAAGTCTGCTTGAAGCCAATTCGTGCATACAAGCTACGCGCTAGTTGTTGGGTCAATGAGGAGGCACCACCATGAATTTCACCTGTTAAGACATTAACCGATATATTATAGACAGTGCGGAAAAAGTTCATGCCCCAATGGCTATAGAACTGCTGATCTTCGGTTAAAATCAGGGCTTTTTTAACATGTGGTGGAATCTCATTTGACTTCACTAATGTGCGCTGTGTGGTGAAAAGTTCTTGAATGACCTGGTCATCTGCAGATACTATTCGTGTGATGAGATCCGGGTCATAACGTTCTAATTCATCAAGTGAGGGAAGGTCCTGAGCAAGCATGTACAACCATGAAAAGAGAGCAACGACAAAGGTAGTGGATATCGTCAGAGCGATATAGATTCGCTGCTTGAACTTCTGTTTGCCACCTTTTGCTTGAAATTGTTTCATCATGTCTTACAATTATAAACTTTTAAGCTCTTCATGTTCATACGTTTTTCCAAATTTGAAGAATAAATTCTTTTAAGCCACAGATATTCACGGATTTACACGGATATATTTTTATGGTAGGTCTTCTAAGGCCGGGTCAAAGAAACTCGCTCATCTACAGAACTCTACTTAAGTTCAAGAACTGCAGTTTATCACATTCCGAGACTTGCATCCTCGACATGGTGATTCCCACAGGAAGTATTCGAGTTAAATATCTTGGTGGACTTGCTTACCATCTGTGTTTTATCTGTGGCTATAACTTTTCTCAGCCAAAGATCAATTTCTTGGCTACCTCATCAGATTTAGCCTTAATTGATTTATGGAGTGAACCACCGTGACTATCCATGGTGACAACAGCGGGGAAGTCCTTTACTTCAATGTGCCAAAAAGCTTCAGGAACTCCTAATTCTTCAAGCATATATACATCATGGACCTTGATAACTGATTTCGCCAAAGAGGCCGCCAGTCCGCCAATAGCATGTAGATAAACACCACCCGATTTACTTAAACCAGCCAGAGTTGTCTCTCCCATCCCGCCTTTTCCGATCACAGCTCTCACTTTATAGCGTTCCATCACAGCAGCTTCATAAGGTTCTTCTCTGATGCTGGTGGTCGGGCCTGCAGCAACGAAGGACCAAGAACCATCTTCATGCTTCTTAACAACTGGTCCACAATGGTAGATCATACTGTTTTCCATAATTGGATCCAGCCAGTCTGGCCAATTCTCATGGATGTATTTGTGAGCGGCGTCTCGAGCTGTAACCATCAGACCTGAAATGGCGACTTCATCACCCATTTTTAATTCTCGGATAGCTGATTCTGAAATAGGTAATTGCAATTTAATCATAATTTACCTCTCCACTGCTTTTCAGAATCATGCTATGTCTCCGGTATGCCCAACACATGTAGGAAATGGAGACAAAGAAAGAGGCTGGTAATCGGTGCATGGCGCCCATTTTCACACCCAATATGGTCGTATTTCCACCAAAACCCATTGGACCAACACCTAGTTTATTCAGATCTGCCAATAGTTTCAATTCCATTTCAGACAAATCGGAGTTGGGGTTTGTATCCGTCATTTTCCGGAATAGCTGAGTTTTTGCAGTAAGATGTGAAGTGGTACGGTCGCCACCAATCCCAATGCCAAGAATACCAGGAGCGCATCCCAGACCCTCAGCAGCATTGACTGCATCCACAATCACCTTATATACACCATCCATGTCACGCCCAGCTCCTAAACCTACATCAGGAAGCTTGTATTGGGTAGATACATTTTCACATCCACCCCCTTTGAGCATGAGCTTGAACTCGATATAATCATTATCCCATTCTTCAAAATGAATAAAGGGCTGTCCCTCACCAATATTGTTGCCAGAGTTTTTACCTGTAATACTGTCCACGGCATTTGGTCTGAGATAGCTTCTTTCAACAGCTTCAGAAGTAGCTTCATGTATTAAGGCGGTCAGCTTACGCATGGAAACACCCTCTGGGATGTAAACGAGGTAGATATTGGTGCCAGTATCCTGACAAATGGGCGTCGATTCAGTACGGGCCAATTCGATATTTTTTAGAATCATTCCAAATACATTACGGGCAGCTGAACCTTCATCTTCATTCTGTTGGGCTGCCTGGATACTTTCCACAACATCCTTGGGAAGATCCGTCGACGCCAGGCGAATCAATTCGAGTAGTTGATCTTTCAGAGCTTTTTCATCGTATTGAAACATAGGCAACCCCTAAACTATTTAACCTCCCAAACATCACCGCTATAGAAAAGATCCTCAAGCGTACCTTCACCTTTGATCTTTGTGACCTCTTCGATCTGCTCAACCATCATATCGTCATAGGTAGGAGCCTCCACCGCCCTCAGCACGCCAAATGGTGTCGGAGTCGATGTATCAAAAGTCATCTCAAGTAACAAGTTGGTGATAATTTGACTGGTTTCATCATGGACAAGAAGATCCTTTTCAGACCATTTATCACCGAGTTGAACCACCTTAGGATGATGATTTTCCACAATGATACCCTTATCATGTTCTTTTCCAAAAATCATGGGCTCACCATGGACCACAAACAGTGCATTATCAGGACGGGTCACCTTGTTCTCAACATCTCCAAATTCACCATCATTAAAAATAATGCAATTCTGGTAGACTTCGATAAAAGCTGTGCCCTTGTGGCGTTGTGCCCGTTTGATGCTTTCCTGTAGTCCCTTGGCATCAACATCTAATGCCCGGGAAATGAAGGTGGCATTGGCTCCCAGGGCGACAGCACTGGGGTTGAAAGGTCGATCAATTGATCCAAAAGGTGAAGATTTGGTTTTTGCACCCAATAATGATGTGGGAGAATACTGACCTTTGGTTAGACCATATATGCGATTATTAAACAACATGATGTTCATATCAATATTGCGTCTCAGAGCATGGATCATATGGTTTCCACCAATGGAAAATCCATCTCCATCGCCAGTAATGATCCAAACAGCCAATTCTGGATTTGCCAGCTTAACGCCTGAGGCAATGGCTGGCGCACGGCCATGAATCGAATGGAAACCGTAAGTATCCATGTAATACGGAAATCGACTGGAGCAACCAATACCAGAGATGAAGGCGTAATTCTCTTTTTTTACGCCCATAACAGGTAGCGTTTTTTGCATATTTGCCAGGACCGAATAATCCCCACAACCAGGACACCATCGTACCTCGTTACCAGGCACGAAATCTTTCCTTGTTAGATTCAAGTCTTGAATGTCTATAGTAGTTTCACTCATCTTTCTATACCTTATCTATTCAATTACTCGGGGATTAACCGAGGATCTCGTTAATTTTATCTTCAATCTCAGAAGCTCGGAAAGGTTCTCCTCGCACAATATTCAGCTGATGAATGGGTCTGGCCAGCTCACCTTTGAGAAGCAGAGCCAATTGACCTGAATTCACCTCTGGAATGAGGATTTCATCAAAATCATCACAAATAGCCTTAAGATCTGATGGGAATGGACTGACCCAACGCAAATGCAGCTGACTTACAGACTGATCCTTCGCAAGAGCCCGGGCTATTGCAACATGGATGGCACCATGGGTGCTACCCCATCCCAACACAAGCAACTTGCCTTTGGGTTCACCATGGAGTTCTGATGGAGGGATTTCCTGTTTGATATTGTCAACTTTACGAGCACGAATATCAGTCATAAGTTGATGATTGGCTGGATCTTGACTCACCATGCCAGTAATATTTTCTTTTTCAAGACCACCGATACGATGCTCCAGACCTGCAGTACCAGGAAGTGCCCAGGGACGAGTTTCGTTTTCATCTCTTGTATAGGGCAAGAACTTATCTTCACCACGATCTTCTGGTCCGGGATGACTGACTTCAATTTCTGGCAGGTTTTTAGGATCTGGAATTTTCCATGGTCCAGAGCCCTGACCCAGGTATCCATCGGTCAATAAAATAACAGGGGTCATATATTTCATGGCAATTCTGGCGGCTTCAAAGGCACATTCGAAACAATCAGCAGGATCCTGGGCAGCAATGACTGGAATACGTGCATCACTATTTCGTCCATGCACCGCTTGTAGCAGATCTGATTGCTCCATCTTTGTTGGCATACCAGTACTGGGTCCACCGCGCTGAACGTTTACGATAACCAGTGGAAGTTCTGTGATAATTGCCAGTCCAATTGCTTCTGTCTTCAGGGCCATACCAGGTCCGGAAGTCGTCGTAACGGCTAAATCTCCTGCATAGGAAGCCCCGATTGCAGAGGAGATTCCAGCAATTTCATCTTCTGCCTGAAAGGTTTTGACTCCATGATTCCTTAGCGTCGACAAGGTATGGAGAATTTCACTGGCTGGTGTGATTGGATATGAGCCCAAGAATAGCTCTTTACCTGCTTTCTTGGCTGCGGCGACCAAACCATATGAAACAGCAACATTACCAGTGATATTTCGATATTTCCCCTTTGGTAAGTCAGCTTTCTCCACAGCATAGGAGGTGGTAAATATTTCTGTGGTCTCACCATAATTGAAACCTGTTTTCATCGCGGTGATATTTGCCTCAGCGGTGGAGGGATTTTTCGCGAATTTCTTTCTTAGCCATTCTTCGGTTGGCTCTATGGGACGATTATACATCCAGAAAAGCACACCAAGGGCGAACATATTTTTGGTTCGCTCAATCCCTTTTGAGGTCAGGTCTGAATTCTCCAGAGCCTTACCAACCATCTTGGACATCTCAATACTATAGACTGTATACCCGGAAAGCGTATCGTCTTCAAGAGGATTAGACTCCCAGCCGGCCATTTTTAAATTTTTTGCAGAAAAAGCGTTGGCGTTGGCCAAAATGGTTCCACCTTTTTTCAAATCCTTCAGATGCACCTTTAGTGCAGCTGGGTTCATTGCAACCAATGTGTCTGGTAAATCACCGGGGGTGAAAACCCGTTGAGATCCGAACATGAGCTGGAAGGCGCTAACACCGGCCAAAGTTCCAAGCGGAGCTCGGATTTCTGAGGGATAATTTGGTATAGTTTTTAGGTCATTTCCTACAATAGCAGTAGCTTCAGTGAAACGTGTTCCCGTTAGCTGCATACCATCACCGGAATCTCCGGCAAAGCGAATAGTTGCTTCATTGATACGGATTATTTTTTTTGACATTAAGACGAACTCCTGATAAACAGATCTGTGTTTTTATGATTTATTTTTAATAGAAAAAGGTCGTGATTCTTTTTTGGTGGGGATCTCCGGAAGACCTGATTTCTTGGTAGTTTGCTGTCTGTTTTTACCATCTGATCAAATCTTGAATACTCCGGTTTATTCATAATCGAAATTAACCTTCATGTGGAGCGAAAACAAAGCGGAATGATATTTGAAACCAATTATTTTTCACAAGTATTTGATTAAGCAACTATTGAGCCGTAACAGTCGTTTTTAATCATTCTGGTTGATTTTTTAAGGTTTGACCCTTTAAAAAATACTGCTTGAGTTGGTTCTGTGCTTGGCCAAATACAGTTTTCGCCGGAAAATTGCCATGTTTGTTCACAGTTCCTGCTTTAACACCTGTCAACTGCTCTATTCCTTCCGCGATGGAATTGACAGCCCAAATATGAAATTTGCCCTCCTCAACAGCATTCTGAACATCAGGCATACTCATGAGATGAACAACATTAGCCTCCGGAATGATCACGCCCTGATCACCGGTTAAGCCTCTTAATTCACACAGATGGAAAAAGCCTTCAATTTTTTCATTTACACCACCAATAGCTTGGATCTCACCCCACTGGTTCACTGACCCGGTTACTGCGATTCCTTGCTTTATTGGAAAACCTGAAAGGGCTGAGAGGATTGCATAAATCTCGGTAGAGCTGGCGCTGTCGCCATCAATACCGCCATACGATTGTTCAAAGGTGAGTGTAATAGCTACAGATAGTGGGAAATTTTGAGCAAAAGTTTGACCCAAATAGCCATTGACGATCAAATTGCCCTTGTCATAAGTTTTCCCTGAGAGTTTTGCTTCCCGTTCAACTGCTGTAATACCGGGTTTTCCCATATAGGCGGTAGCAGTTATTCGTGACGGCTTCCCAAATGAGTTGTCTCCCGTTGAGTATACCGCCAGGCCATTGATCTGGCCAACGCGTTCACCCTTAACATCGATCATCAAGGTTTCGCTCTCAATATTTTCCCATACTTTTTCCTCATACAGGCTTCCACGAAATCGTTTTTCTGCGATAGCCTTACGCACATCTTCTCTTTGAACCTGGCGATGCTTCTGTCTTTTAGCCCAGTAGGCAGATTCAGTAATAAGTCCCACCAATGTTCCAAACTGGAGCGATAGTTTTTCTTTGTCCCCTGCCAGTCTAGAACTATAAACTATAACCTGGGTCGCGGCCTCAGAGGTTAGATGTGGCAACTTGCTTTGCCGGCAAACCCGAGCGATAAACTGACACAGTAAATGTTCATTTTGAGCACTTCTGTTTACTTCATAGTCAAAATCAGCGCGGACTTTGAAGGTTTTATTAAATGCCTCATCTACTTCTTGCAGATAATGGAAGTAATCTGATCTTCCTAAAAGGATGACATTAAGATCGAGAGGGATTGGTTCTGGTTTCAGGGAAGTGGTAGATGAGAAACCAAATTGTTCATTTACATCTTCAATCTGCAGAAACTTATTCTTAAGGGTGCGCTTCAATGATTCCCATACATGATTGTTTTGGAGAATAGTTTGGACATCCAGAATTAAGAAACCACCATTCGCTCTTAACAAAGCTCCTGCAGTAATCATAGTGAAGTCACTATAGTACCCACCCATGACTGGTTTTTTCTCAATTCGACCAAAGAGGTTATAGTAGGATGGGTTATTATCTATGATCAGGGGTGCTCCCTTCTGGCGACAGTTGTCCACCAACAGGTTCACCTTATATCGCTTTAAAAGTGCTTGCTGAATCTGGTAAGGGCTGGCTTCTTCTTCATGCACCTGGGTGGATTCCAAGCCGATAAATTCTTGGACATGTTCAGCAATATCATCTCTCACTTTTTGGAGGTAATCAACAATACCTGGATAAGCTGAATAATTTTCCAGTAATCGACCAATGCGATGTTCTACCGAATCAAGAGCTACTTTTTCTTGAAGCGTTTCAACCACATTTTCTCTTTCTTCTTCAAGCTCTGCCATATCCCTCAGGCTCTTACGTAGGTGTTCTTGAAGTACTGCGATTTTGCTATTTAATGCGTTTTGCTCTTCTTCAGAAAGGCTGGCTAAAGCCTCCTCATTCATAGGTTCGCCATCCTTGAGAGGAATGGTCTGAAAGCCCTCCTGAGATACAACCAGTTGAATATTTTGCTCAGCGGCATCCTCATTCACACCAGCAATGATCTCTTCTCGTCCCGTATCAAACTCAGCAGTGATCTCCTTTTTGCGTTTCGCGTACTGCTCACCCTTAAAAACCTTGGGTAGGTCCGCACTTAGGCTGCTGATAAGCCGTTTCATTTGTTTTGCGAATTTGGTGCCTTCGCCTGGCGGAAGGCTGAATGCTTTGGGATTGTATTCATCTCTGAAGTTGAAAACCACAATCCAATCAGGTGGAGCCGGTTTTGTGGTGGCAAACTTTTCAACCAAACTTTTAACAATAGTTCTTTTTCCCGTTCCGGGTAATCCTCCCACAAAAACATTATATCCAGGCGCGAGCATCTCAAGACCAAATTTCAGGGCTCTTACAGCACGCTCTTGACCAATCACTTGTTTCAGGCTAGTAAGCTCTGCAGTTGATTTAAATGATAGGGCATCGCCATTTGTTGTTTTACACAAATCTGACTTACTTAATTCTCTCATTATCGCTTCCCTAGTTTGTATTAATACAATCCTGATTAACTCACAATTTTATAAGGTCAAATACTGGACATAACTCTGTATGATTCGTAAATAAGATAAGCCAATAATCATCATGAAATGACTCAAAACATACATTTCTATAAAGATTTAAACCAAAGCCTTCTCATAGAAAAAAACCTACTAATCAGACTCGTCAGGGATACATTTCTGTGCAAATATAAGGACGGCTATGGCAACAAAAATTCACACAGAAGCATATAATCCAGCTACAGGAGAATCCCTGGGGCAAGTGCCCCAAAACAGCCGCAAAGATGTAAAAGAGGCTGTTGCTAGAATTCGTATAGCTCAGGCAACGTGGGCTCAATTTTCTTTTTCGGAAAGAGGAGCACATTTGAGAAAGATGCAAAGGCATCTAACTGAACATGGTGAGGAATATGCTCGTGTTATTTCACGGGATAACGGTAAAACACTGGCAGATGCCTACATAGCCGATGTGACAGCAACAATAATTGCGTTTGATTATTACATTAAACACACTGCTCGGGTTCTCAGACCCCGGCGCATAAAAGGCACCCATATAATCGCCATCTTTAATCGCAATAAACTTCAGTATGTCCCTAGGGGCGTTATTGGGGTCATTTCTCCATGGAATTACCCGCTGGCCATTCCCATGCATGAAATTTTAATGGGTCTTATGGCTGGAAATGGTATGCTTTACAAGGCAGCCTCTGAAACCCAAATGGTGGGACAGGTAATCCAGAAGATCATTGATGCGGGTGAATTACCACAGGATCTATTCGTTCAGGTCAATGTTCCTGGCCGTATTGCCGGAGATGCATTTCTAGAAGCCGGAGTTGACAAACTTTTCTTTACAGGTAGCGTTCCTGTGGGTAAAAAACTAATGAAAAAGGCAGCTGAAACCCTTACTCCTGTTTCTTTAGAGCTAGGCGGGAACGACCCCATGATCGTTTGCTCTGAAGCAAATCTTAAGAAAGCAGTCAATGGGGCTATCTTTGCAGGGCTTTCTAATTCAGGACAAAGTTGTGGTGGAATTGAACGCATCTACGTACATACAGATGTCTATGAACCCTTTTTGAAAATCCTTAAGCGAAAGGTGGAAAAATTACGAGCTGGAGATTCTTCAACTAATGAGAATCATTTTGGCACAATGACTACATCTAGTCAGCAAGAGAGTGTCCAGAGCGTAATCGATCAAGCCATGAATCAAGGGGCTAAAGTCTCTGCCAAATCAAAGGTTGATGCTAAAGTTGGCCAGGCTTTACCCGCAATAGTTTTAACAGATGTTAATCATGAGATGGACGTCATGTGTGAGGAAACTTTTGGTCCTGTGTTAGGTGTCATGCCCTTCAATACTATTGACGAGGCTATTCAACTGGCAAATGACTCTGACCTGGGGTTAACTGCCTCCATATGGACTAAAAATATCCGGCTAGGACGCAAGATAGCTGATCAACTGCAGGCTGGTGTTATTACCATAAATAATCATTTGATTACCCATGGCATTCCCAATCTGCCCTGGGGGGGATTTAAAAATAGCAGCTTAGGTAGAACTCATGGAGAGTCAGGACTTCAAGCAATGACAGAAACCCGAGCTATAGTTACTGACTATTTCCCTTTTAACAAACAATTCTATTGGACACCGGTTTCTGGTTTTGTGTATCGACGTTGGGTCGGATTAGCCATGATTATTGGGGGTCGGTGGCCGCTAAAACTCAAAGGCATCCTTAAACTCATATTTGGATTTAAAAAAATATAGTCCTGTCTTCCCTCTCCATAACCAGCTCGACGGGGTAATGCTTCTCCCCTCATGAATTGAATTTATTGCTATTTCCGATACATCGAATCAATTAAAGCCCTAAATTTATCATTGATCTGCTTACGCTTGAGTTTTAGGGTGGGCGTAATTTCCCCTCCCTCCATGGTAAACGGCTTATTTAGAAGTCTAAATTTTTTAATGGTCTCATACTGAGCCAATTTCTTGGAGTGATGATCAATGCGCTCTCTAAAAAAATCAATAACACTGGGGTGGTTGATCAATTCCTCTTGATTTTGAAATTGGATTTTCTTTTTATGAGCCCAGGATTCCAGGCTTTCAAAGGCAGGGACAATCAAGGCACTGATGAAATTTCGTTTATCACCAATCGCAATGATTTGCTCGATATAGAAATCCTTTCCCACTAGCGTTTCGATATTTAGGGGTGCAATATTTTTTCCTCCCGATGTGATGATGAGATCTTTAATCCGGTCAGTGATCTTTAGATATCCATCTTCATCAAATTCGCCAATATCACCCGTACTAAACCATCCATCGTTTATGGCTTTTGCTGTTGCCTCTGAATTATTAAAATAGCCCTTCATAACCTGAGGACCTTTGACCTGAATTTCACCACTTTCTGCAATTCTGACTTCACAATTTGGTACCAATTTCCCAACCGTACCAAACTTGAAATTATTGGGAGTATTATAAGAGACCATAGGCGATGTTTCTGTTAATCCGTAGCCCTGACAGATAAGTAGTCCACAGGCCAAGAAAAACTCTTCGATGGTTTTTTCCAGTGGAGCACCACCAGCTGAGAAGAAGTTTTTCTTACCTCCTACCGCAGCCCTCACTTTTGAAAGGACGAGTATATCGAATAGTTTGTACTTGATCTTCAAACCTGAAGAGATAGGCTGGTCTCTAAAATATAGATTGTTGTATTCTGCTCCCACTTTGATCGCTGTGTTAAATAGCGTTTTCTTGATGCTGGATGCATTTTCCTGGCTATTCAGTACACTAGCATAAATTTTTTCATAAAGTCTGGGGACAGAAACCATAGCCGTAGGTTTAATTTCCTGCATAGCTTCTATTACTTGTTTTGGATCTTCTAAGTAGGTATGTACGGCACCTTTCAGGTAAACATAGTAAGACCACATCCTTTCATAGACATGGCTCAAAGGTAAAAAGCAGAGGGATGTATCAGCACTGGTGACATTGAAGTTGACGTCCACTGCTTCAAATTGATGAAATAGATTCCCGTGGGAAAGCATGACACCTTTTGGGTTTCCAGTCGTTCCTGAAGTATAAATTACGGTCGATACGTCATCTCTTTTGATCTGCCCCGAACGCTGATTCAGCTCTGTGATATATTCATCCAGATCACTGGCATTCATGAACTCCTGAAAAGTGGAAGCAAAGGAGGGGTCAATTGAGAGACCTGCTTCATAGGTCACAATCTTTAAGGGAATACCTTCCAAGTGAATTGAGGCAAGATTCTTGTATTGGACCTCACTTCCGGCAAATACGAGCTTGATTTTCGCATCTTGAACGATGAATTTTGCTTGATCCTTAGTATTCGTAGCATAAATGGGGACTGATATTGCTCCAACCAAGATGCAGGCAAAATCACTCACTGCCCATTCGTATCGATTAGCAGAATATATCCCTACGGTGTCACCCTTTTCTATGCCCGCTTTGATCAAAGCACAACCAAGCTTGGTAATTTTTTCACCAAACTCCTTGTAGCTCAAGGATTTCCATAAATCATTTTCTTTATAGCGTAGAGCCCTGTTTTCGCCGTATTCATCAATCTTGATCTTGATCATTTGTCCAATGTTTTCGTAGTTCATCTGGGATCCCCTTTTGAAGCTTCCATACACTCTTTCCAGTTATTCTTAATAGAAGCTTATTTTAGAATAGAAAACAAGAATTATTCGACTAAAATTCCTCATATGCTGAGGAGAGATCAGAGCTTCTATTTGCCCTACTCTAAGAAATAAACTAGCTTAAAGCAACTTTCATTACATGGAGTACCGATGAGCATTACACGTAGACAGATATTACAGATGGTGGGAACGGGTATCGTGGCAACTCAAGTACCCTCGGTAGCGGCATCAGGACTATTTTCAAAATCCACACTTAAGCCACCTCGATTAAAGCCAGGAAACACGGTTGGCCTGATCAATCCTGCTGGCGCAACCTTCCACCCGGAGGATGTCGTCATAGCCGAGGAGACGTTGGCTGCTTTGGGTTTGAAGATGAAATCAGGTAAGCACCTTTTGGATCGATACGGATATTTAGCTGGAACAGATCAAGCTCGAGCAGCAGATATTAATACCATGTTTGCCGATCCTAAGGTTGATGCTATTTTGACACTGAGAGGTGGATGGGGCTGTAACCGTTTACTGGATCTGATAGATTACAAAATAGTAGCCAAGCACCCCAAGATTCTCATGGGCTATAGTGATATTACCTCTTTACTCCTCGCTCTAAACGCTAAAACCGGACTGGTAACATTCCATGGACCAGTTGGCATTTCCACCTGGAATGAATATTCAACCGATTTTGTCAAACGACTGCTTTTTGATGCCCAGGCTTTTAGTATGGAAAACCCGAAAGAGATGGGCGACAATCTGACTCAGGTCAAGGATCGTATTTTAACCATTAACAGCGGACAGGCTAAGGGTCGGCTCGTAGGTGGTAACCTGACAGTTCTGACGGCTATGGTTGGCTCAGATTACTTGCCTGATTTCAAAGGAAAGGTTCTGTTTCTGGAAGATGTGGGTGAGAATATTTATCGTATAGATCGCATGCTTACACAGCTTAAGCTGGCTGGTATTCTTGGTCAGCTGTCTGGTTTTGTATTTGGGAAATGCAGTGATTGTGGTCCAGAGGAAAGCTATGGTTCGCTTACTCTGGAGGAGATATTAGATGATCACATAAAATCGCTGGGTATTCCAGCCTGGTATGGGTCTATGATTGGACATATTGAGGATAAATTTACCATGCCTCTTGGAGTTGAAGCAGAGATTGATGCAGACAATGGGAAGATTACGCTACTAGAGTCTGCAGTCGTTTAACTCAAATAGACGTCATGCTGAGGTTCGACGTAGTCGAATACTCAAAGTACGGCGTATATTCTGTATACCCTTCGAGGAATTCCAGCTTTCTTTTTCGTCCTTCGACGAGCTCAGGAAGACGAAAACTACGACTTAACAATCAAGCCGGAATAAGCATTAAGCTAATCCACCTGATCCAGGTGCGATATTGATACCAAAACTTTGAGTAGCTGATATCCATTTTTCAATCTCAACTCCATTGAAAATGAAATCTGGCTTTACCTCTTGGAACAACCAATCACCATTCTCAATCTCGCTTTCAAGCTGTCCTTTGCCCCAGCCAGCATAACCCAACATCATCTTAAAGGATTGAGGTCCAGTTCCAATCTGAATTGCATCAATAATTTCGGAATTGCTGGTTAGAGAAAAATCTTCGTTGATCTTAAGCGTATCTTCACTTACAAAATCTGTACTGTGTAAGAGAAAGCCTCTTTCAAGATCCACTGGTCCACCAAAATGCATGGGAGAAATGACCTCATTAATCGCATCATCATTGACAATGAGCGAGGGAAAAATCTTTTTGATGGAATCATCCTCGAATGATTTATTAATAATCAGCCCCATGGCTCCTTGCTCATCATGCTCGCAGATAAAAACCAACGAACGCCTGAAATAGGGATCACTTAGGTGAGGCATTGCAATCAGGATATGACCTTTCATCGACGACATATTGAAAGGTAGGTATTATTTGGTGGAATTGCTACCACCGAAAAATATTTTTCCTAAATGCTAAGAATTGTGTCATTCTGAGTGATAACGAAGAATCTCACTTTGACGATGATATTCGGCATTCAAGCGGAGATCCTTCGCGTTGCTCAGGATGACTATTCCAAGGGCATTAGCTGCAACTCTTGCACGTCACCCAGGTTCTCACGATCCAGATGCATGTCTATGTATTCACCGGCTAACCATTTATCAACCAAGTCGGTATAATGATCTTGTAATGGCATTCCTACCTGACCTGATGCGTTTGCCATTTGGCTTTTTGAAGCATCTGCCATATCTATAATCAACCGCATCGAGGCGGTCATTTCGGCCATATAGGGTTTGGTAAATACGTGAGTTGCCCGGTTCACGGTTTCTCCATCACCACCAAAGGGGAAGGGACCATAATTGAAGAATTTCTTTATCAAGCCACCCTTGGCTTCAAAGGGATGGTGAAAAGCAATGTTGTGGATTGTGCCCCATATCCATTTTTCGGTATCACTGGTACCGTATTTTTCTTCCAAACTTACCAAAGCTTTATCAAAGGCTTCCTTGAGTAGGTCATCACGATTCTCAACTTCATCTGTATCGATTTTATCATACCAGAAATGGGTATTATCCTCCAGCATCATAACCCAGCGATTCAGTGAGATGTACCAGGTATCCAAATACTGCTCAGCTAAGTCCATTCCCATATCATCAGCCCAGATCAGTCTTAAAAACGTTTCCATGGTCTCATGATAAATGGATCCTTCATATCCTGCTTTATCCAGGACATGATCCCAACTTGTCAGAGATTCCCTAATAATAGAATATTCATCGGGAATGATCGGTATTAAGTGCTCCAAAAATACAGGAGCGAGATAGGACTCTTGGTCAAACTGAATATTTGCCATGTCACCTGGAGTCAATTTCTCCTTCTCGTTGATCAGGTCACGTATCCGTTTGGTTCGATATTCAGGAGCATAAACTCCCGGCATTGGATAGGCATAATCCTTTCCATGGGGCTCTGCGTTAGCCGTGACGATCATACCACCTTCGGGATTGTATATGTGGGGCATATCCTCAAAGGGAATATAGCCATCCCAGTCGTATTCACCTGTGTGCCCGGGAACTGGAAATATACCTGAACCCTTCTTTCTCAAAGGCACTTTCCCCGCACCGTAGTATCCAATATTTCCATCAATGTCAGCATAGACATAATTCTGTGGTGCTGTAGAGAAATGTGAAACTGCTGCTGTGAATTCACCCCAATCACTGGCATGGTTTAAACGATAGAAGGCCTCGAGTTCACCATTGAAATAATGCCCTGTCCATGACAATGCTAATACTTCCTCGTCTTCTTTAATCACTGGACCGTGTACAGATTTTTTGAGCTCAAAATCCTCATAACGAAATCCATCCTCCTGACTATCATCTTTGATACGAATTGTTTGGGGAATGATCTCGAAATCCTTCCACTCACCTTTGTATAAATACTGCTGAGGATTGTCGGGATTCACTTCTTCGATGAACAGGTCTTGTACATCTGGTCCCATATTAGTCAAGCCCCAGGCAATGTTTCTGTTATGCCCGATAAGTACAGTAGGCAGCCCAGGGAAGAATCCACCAGCGACATCTAATCCTGGAGCACTGAGATGAGCAAAGTACCAAGGCCCTGGAAGTCTGGACCCGTGTAGGTGCGGATCACTACTGAGAATAGGTTTCCCGGAAGCAGAACGAGCACCGGAAACCACCCAATTATTACTACCTCCATTTGTCCCCAGCAATTCCTTGAGTTGGACCGCCTGTGAAATCAGTTCAGCATCTCCTGATGTGGCAGCTCCGAATTCATCTATAATTTTTATGTGTTCTGCTGCGTAATATGGGAACAGTTCAGCTGTCTTCTCAATACCCAATTTTTGATTCAGTTGGCGATAGATCAATTCTATATCATAGTTGTAGGATAGCTGCCAGCTTTGGAGTTTAATGATGGCCAGCATATCCCCCATGGTCCACAATTCCGGGCTATGCCCCAACAGTCTAAATTCAATGGGTAGATCCGGATCAGCTTTGATAAAGCTGTTGATCCCGCCGACAAAATAGGTAAGCATTGCCTGTACTTGTGGTGGATTTTCCTGGAACAAACCTTCTGGATCTCTGGGGCGTAACATGATCTTTCTAAGAAAACGATCTGATTTGAGCATGCTCTCACCAAGAATCTCACTAAGGCTACCGTTACCTGCAGCTCTTAGAAACTCCATTTGGAAAAGGCGATCTTGGGCCATAGCATATCCCAGGGCGAAATAGGCATCTGTCTCCGATTCTGCAAAAATATGTGGAATACCAGCTTCATCGCGTTGAATGGAAACCTCAGCATTTAGTCCTTTAGCCTGAATTACTCCCGTATGTTCAGGAATGCCAATCTTTAGATAATGGTTAATGTATAATCCACCCAATACTACGATAACGATGATACCGACTATGATTTTCTTGGTCATATTCACCCCTATGATATATTCATTTATTAGTGTGATAGATTAGTTATGAAGGTTGATGATAAAAATAGTTTTTCAGGGATATCACGTTAACACCTGACTTCAGTCAGGTGATTCCCAGTTGATTAAAATCATTACAACTGTTTTAACAGTTTCAAATAGTTTACAAATATTGAAAAGTGAGAAACCGTTGAAACGGTTGGCACGTCAAAACAATCCTTTCACACCCACCAACTGAAGTTGGTGGTTAACGACATTTTATGTAAGTTAATTATTGTGGTATGCAATGCGATGTAAGGTGTTATGTCTCAATTCAGACTATTAATTACCCAACACCTTCGCCACTTTCTCAGCCAATGACAGATATGTGGTCAGCTTTCCCCCGAAAATATGTAATAGTTTTGTATCACCCTTAGTATGCAGGTCTAGCTTATACTCACGACTAACATCTGAGAGTTCACCCTTTTTCCTCACGAGAGGTCGAACCCCGATATAGATATCTCTCACATCCTTACGTCTCAGCTGAAACTCTGGTTTGAGATAAGCATTCACTTGATCTAATAGATATTGTATATCAGTTTCACCTGCCTGAATTTCATCTATATACCCATTTTCATCGCGTTCAGTTGTCCCAATCAGGGTCTGATCATTCTCAGGCTCCGGGATAATAAAGAAGATCCGTTTCTCGCTTGTTTGCATAAACATTAAATCCGGCACAACCAAGCCGTCGAAGATCAAATGGATACCACTCACTTTACGGACATGGAAATTGGAGGGAAAGTCATATTTCTTGTTTGTTTCATCGATCCACGGACCTGTAGCATTCACCATGACCGGTGCCTGAAATTCACCTGCAGTGGAATAGACATGGAAACCTGATTCAGTCCATACGATGTCCTCAACCTCACTATGAACGATCACCGTACCTCCCAGTCGTTGAAAATCATCTGCGACTCGACGAGTCAGCTCCCGATCATGGGTCTTACCATCTACATAGGAAAGTACTGATCTTAAATTGTCCTCACTAAAGGCAGGGAAGCGTATTTTAAAAACCTCCATATCCTCTTTTTGGGATTTGCCTGCAGACTTGGAACCAGATAGAAAATCATACATCCAGAGTCCCAATCGAATCATCCATCCCGGACGAGGACTACTTTTATAGATGGGTAAGATGAACCGTTTGTATTCTACAAGATCTGGGTATTTATTGACGAGTCGTTGTCGATCATGGAGCGATTCATATACGAGATGAAGTTGTCCGGTTTCCAGATAGCGAAGCCCGCCATGAATCAATCTGGATGATTTTGAGGAGGTACCTCGACCAACACCACCCTTGTCCATTAGTAGGACTTGCTTACCCTGACGTGCTAAATTTTCAGCGACACCACAACCATTGATACCGGCACCGAGAACAATGACATCATAATTTTGCATGGCTAAAGATAACACTTAGGGGTGAAATTTTATAGTGTCTTTCTGATCGAAACGGAGTGTAGAGAAGAATCTCGGATCGATGGTTGCTACAATATTTTTGCCAACGGGGCTATTCTGAGATCCTTCCCCTTCGACAAGCTTCGCGTCAGGAAGACTAAACTAGAGGTTTTATCGGAACAAGGGCCACCAGAGAAGTGACAGCAATGTGAGGGAAGCAATAGACATAATAGCCATTTTCCAACCAGCTCGAAGAAAGTCAGGTGCTTTCACTAGGCCACTGGCATAAATGATGGTGCAAGCTGGTGCCGCTACTGCCGTGAAATAGCCAAATGCCGAGGCTATAACTGAAGATAAGCCCAATAATATTGGATCCCCTCCCAGGTTAAGAACAATAGGACCTGCTACAGCAACCGTAGCTGAACTACTTAAAAAATTTGACATGATACCACTTAAAGCAACTGAAACAACGGCTCTTAAAGTATCGATATCAGGAATTATACCCTGTAAAAGTTCAACGCTGAGACCAGCCAGCCAAGCGGCACCGCCTGTGTTCTTCATTTGAACACCAATTGATATGGTTGCCCCAAAGAGAAGAATAACACCCCAATTAACATTGGTGCTGATATCTTTCCAGTTTACCAGGCCAAATGCCATGAATAAGAAGACGCCAATGAGGGCAATGCTGCCAATGCCGTATTTCTCACTCAAACTTATCCAACCAAGGAGTACCGCGGCAAAGAGAATAATAGAAAAGATTTCACGGGCTGATATTTTACCAGCATGGGCCACTTCGACGGATAAGCGCCTTACTGCCGTATCAAGAATCTGCATTTCAGGAGGGAACGTTTTTATGATAATCAGAATTGTCAATGGAATCTCGATTAGAACCATGGGGTATACCATCTTGATCCATTCCAGATAGCTCAAACTCCCTGATCCAAATTCAACCCAGTAATTCATCATGATCACATTGCGTCCACCACCACTGGGAGTTCCAATGGAGCCAATCGTAGCACCATAGGCAATAGAGAATAGCAAGGCTGAGGTCAAGCCCACCGTCGATTTAGCTGATTTGGGCGTAAAGCGAATGAGGGTCAAAGCTACCGGAAGCATCATAGCAGTAATCATATGAGGACCCACAAAACTTGAGAGAATAGCTGATATCGCTGTAAAACCTGCTACGATTCGCCAAGTTTTGTTACCTGTGATACGGATGATTCCTAGAGCGAGACGTTTATCCAAACCTTGACTAACAATAGCCACTGCCAGCATGAGTGAACCCATGATAAAAAATACCGCATCACTCATAAAGTAACTACCTACTTCATTGGGAGTGCTGCCTCCAATGATCACCTGCCAGAAGATCAATTGAAGGGCGATAGCCGGTAAGGGAATTGGCTCCTTTAGGATAAGGATGAGGGTCATCATGATGATGATCAAAATATGATAAGCTTCGATGCTTAGTCCAGCAGGGCTGGGAACAAAAAGATAAAATACAGCACCCAGAGCAAAAGCAATGAGTAGCCAGCGTTTCCGCTGAACCCAGTAAATCATATCGGCGGATATATGCACGGGTGTTACGTCTCTATCGTACGATTAAAATGGGAACGTCACTCTGTTTAAGAGTCTGAATAGGTTTGCTACCAAAGAATAACTGTTTAACAGGATTCAAGGTAGATGCTCCCATGATGACAAAATGATCATCGCCAGCAAAATCAACGAAAGTACGTACTGGGTCACCGGTAAGGAAGAATTGCTCTATCTCAATACCCCTGGAATCAAAATACTCTTTTGCCATGTCTGCTGCACCTTGATAACCGGAACCAAATCGCTTGGTTTTCGATACAGTTAAGGTGCGCACTGGCCAATTAAGCTTTTTAGCGATCATGGCACCCCACTCTACTGATTTTGCGGTAGCTTTTGAATCATCAACCAAAAGTAGAAGTTTATACTTTTTACGTGGTTTGAATTTTTGCAGTACAAGAATCGACGATGGTAAATATTGAATCAGGGAATGGGCCAAATGACGTTTGTTCTGCGATCCGCCAATAATGGCAAGATCATATGCTTCCAATTGGATTTCTTTACGGAGCTCATTTACCAATTCACCTTCACGAAGAATAAGTTCTACTCGACTCCCCTTTTCATTGGGTAATATGACCCGAACACGTCCATCTTCTTCATAGACATGGTCAGGATTAAATGTGATTTTTGCCAGATCTTTATTCTCAGAATTTAATTTTTTCAATTCTCCAAGTGCCCATTCCAGGACTTCCATTCCAGGATGAATAATATTCCAGGTGTCCAGATTCTGGCGGGTAAGGTTTACAGAGGTCCCATGGAATTCATTGGCTTTTTCACCAACATAGACAACCCCAAGATGTGCGTCAAAAACAGATGCTATTAATGAACCTAGCTGCAAGGTCAGTTTCGAATATTCGGCACTACTGACTGCAGTGAGAAACTTTAGAGCCCTGGGTTCGTTTTGAGCGTGTTTTTTTTTCATAATATTGGCCACCATAATAATGATAATGCGAGTAGGCTTAGAACAGATAAAACGCCCATTTTCCAACCCGCTCGTAAGAAATCTTTGGATTTAACCAACCCACTGGAATAGATAATGGTACAGGCTGGTGCGGCAACAGCGGTAAAATAGCCAAAAGCCGAAGCTATGGCAGTCATAAAACCGATCAGGATTTGATCCCCACCTAGATCTAAAACAATGGGTCCAACGACAGCTACGGTTGCAGAACTACTAAGAATATTTGACATAATTCCAGTTAAGAGAACGGACACACTTCCCTGAAGAATCTCAGGGCTATCGATCACTGCACCTAAATTTGTAATAATAACCTGAGCCACCCATTCTGCAGCCCCTGTTTCATTCATCTGAATACCAATAGAGATAGCCGAACCAAAAAGCAGGATGACTCCCCAATTGGTTTTACGGTTTAATTCACTCCATTCCACCAGTCCAAAGGCCAGATAAAGGAAAACACCTAAAAGAGCAATAATACCTAAGCCAAAACTTTCACTGAGAAATACCCAGCCAAGAAAAACCAGGATAAATAGAAAGATAGCTAACCACTCTCGGGCCTTCATTTTTCCAGCACGAGCCACATCAATGACTAGTTTTCGAACGGCGCTATCGAGATTACTCTGCTCCGGTTTAAACGTCCATAGCAGAATCAAGACGGTGAACGGTATTTGTACCAGAACCATGGGATAAACATATTTCATCCATTCGAGATATGAAACTGACCCTGCACCAAATTCTGCCCAGTAATTCATCATGATCACATTGCGTCCACCTCCTGAAGGCGTACCAATAGAACCAATGGTGGCTCCGTAGGCGATGGAGAATAGTAGAGCTGCTGTCAGTCCTGTAACCTTCTTGGGATCCTTATGAGCATAACGGACCAGGGTTAAGCCCACAGGCATCATCATGGCTGCAACCGTATGTTCACCAATAAATGAAGATAGGATAGCTGAGATGGCGGTAAAGCCGGCAATAATGCGCCAGGTTTTATGGCCCGTGAGTTTTATGATGCCCAGGGCTAGGCGTTTATCAAGACCCTGACTCACAATGGCAACAGCCAGCATGAGAGAACCCATGATAAAAAAGACGGCATCATTCATAAACGATGAGGCGACATTATTGGCTGTATCAATTCCCAGGACCACTTGCATAAAGAGCATGAACATGGCAATGGCCGGTAAAGGTAATGGCTCTGTAATAATCAGAATCAGGGCCATGGAAATGATGATCAACGCATCAAAAGCTGCTGGATTGAGATCTGCTGGGGGAGTAACCCAGTTGTGCATGACCATACCATAAATAAGGGCGATGAGCAGCCATCTTTTCTGGCGCATCCAAAACAGAATATCAATGTAGAAATTCAATACCCGCCTCTATTTCTTTCGGAAATTTCTCATGTGGTGGGAATATGAATTGTTAGTAGCTATAATAAAACAACTTCTAGCAGTTTCTTAGAATTGTTATGGGCGGTCGTTTTTTCCTTAACGGAAACACTTTTTATGCATAGTCTCAGGATTTCTTTATATAGAAAATGTAACTGTCTTCTTCCTCTCTGTGAGAGAGCATTTCATTGCCTGTTCGCTTAGCCCAGGCATTCATGTCATTGATTGATCCAGGATCTGATGCAATCATTTTCAAGACTTGCCCTGCCGCCATTGTATCAATTTGCTTCTTTGTCTTTACTACCGGTAGGGGGCAGCTCATTCCTCTGCAATCCAACACTTGATCAAATTGAATATCATTCATGATATTTCCTTTTAAATAATTTTCCTAAATGAATAAAGAGATGTCAGAATCTGCAGCAAATTCCAAAAAGGTCGCCGCTCCACCCACCTCTACACCATCTATAAATTGGTCCGTATCAAATCCGAAAACATCCATGGTCATCTGACACCCGATTAATTTTACTCCTGATTCTACACAAATGTCACGCAGCTCCTCGATGGTAGCCACGCCTTTATTCGCGAAGGTTTTCTTCATAAATGAAGTGGCCATGGTCTCATAACCAGGGATATTATTTGCTAAAATATTTGGGATAGGCCATTCCATATTTTGAAATTCATTGGATCCGAAAGGCATTTTCATGGGCATCGCCGGATTAGTCTGAGGCGCAACCTTCGCTTCGATCTTTTTGTTCAGTAATGTCAATCCATAGAAGGTAAAAAACACACCCACCTCCATATCCATAGCTGCCGCAGTTGAAGCTAGAAGAAATGGTGGATATGCCCAATCAAGGGTACCTTTTGAAGCAATGATTGCCAATCGCTTTGTTTTTGATTCACTCATGGTTATTTCCTTTAATTCCAAAAACTGGTCGCCATATACATATGACCCGTTCCTGAATCTGTATCTGTCGTATTTTGATATGATAAGATCTCATTTTCATTGTGATAAATATAGTCATTAAATTTACGCTTTTCCAACTTTCAATGGAAAAATATTTGCTATTATGAAATACGTCATCTGACGGACATTTATGGCGATTGATTTTGATCTTCAAAAGATTAGTTTCCGAGGTGATACACACTTCTTTTTATACTACTCAAGCCCAACACTTTACCATCTTTAATGATACAAATCCCAGGAGTTCCCATGGCGAATAAAACCCAATCTTTAAACAGCTTCAATACACGTTCGGTCCTTAATCTGAATGGTGTTGATCATGAATACTTTGCCCTTTCGAAACTAAATGCAGACGAGAAGTTGGATAAACTTCCTATTGCTCACAAAATTTTACTAGAAAACATGCTCCGGTTTGAAGATAACATTACGGTTACACGGGATGATGTTGAAGCTCTGTTGAATTGGGATGCCAAAGCTACTCCAGCGCATGAAATACAATTACGCCCCAGTCGCGTACTGCTTCAGGACTTTACTGGTGTACCTGCTGTTGTCGATCTAGCAGTTATGCGTGATACCATGGCTGACCTTGGAGGCAACCCTGAGAAGATCAACCCTCTACAACCGGCTGATCTGGTCATTGATCACTCCGTTCAGGTTGATAAGTTTGGCTCTAACTCAGCATTTGCTGATAATGCTAGCATCGAAATGGATCGAAATCGTGAACGTTATGGTTTTCTACGTTGGGGACAGGATGCATTTAACAATTTCAATGTCGTTCCGCCAGATACAGGAATCATTCATCAGATCAATCTAGAGTATCTAGCCCAAGTCGTATTTAAAAAAGAGACTAAAGATGGTATACAAATTTATCCTGATTCACTCGTAGGTACTGACTCACACACCACCATGATTAACGGATTGGGCGTTATGGGTTGGGGTGTCGGTGGGATTGAAGCTGAAGCAGCTATGCTGGGTCAACCTATTTCAATGCTCATCCCTCAAGTGGTTGGTTTCAAACTCACGGGTAAGATGGCTGAAGGAACGACGGCTACTGACCTTGTTTTAACTGTGGTAGAAATGCTTCGTGCCCAAGGTGTGGTTGGAAAATTTGTTGAATTCTATGGCGAGGGTATTGCAAACCTAAGTCTCGAAGACCAGGCAACCATTGCCAACATGGCCCCCGAATACGGAGCAACCATGGGTTACTTCCCGGTCAATGCAGCTACTCTTAAATATCTTCGTTTTAGTGGTCGTGATGAGGAACAGGTTGAGCTCGTTGAAGCATACACCAAAGCTCAAGGCATGTACTATGAAGCTGGTGTTGATGACGCTGTTTACTCAGCCACCCTTTCTCTGGATATGAGTACAGTAGTTCCCTCTATTTCAGGACCAAAACATCCTCAGAGTCGCATCTCCTTAAGTGCGTCAAAATCCACATGGGTCAGAGATATTGAGACTCTAAAAGGAGATAGCAAGGGTGCAATCGCTGTGGAAGGGTCTGACTACGAACTTAAAGATGGATCAGTAGTGATTGCCGCTATCACATCTTGTACGAATACTTCAAATCCCAATGTTTTGATTGCTGCTGGATTAGTCGCGAAAAAAGCAGTTGAGCTCGGTCTAAATATTAAGCCTTGGGTCAAACCAAGTCTGGCTCCGGGATCAAAAGTTGTGACCGAGTACCTGAACGCTGCCGGTTTAACTCCCTATCTGGATAAACTGAGTTTTAACCTGGTTGGGTACGGCTGTACAACCTGTATAGGAAACAGTGGTCCCCTACCTACTCCTATTGCCAATGCTATTGAGACTGGAGATCTGGTTGCTACTTCCGTTCTATCAGGAAATCGTAATTTTGAAGGACGCATCAGCCCGCACGTCAAGGCCAACTATCTAGCTTCTCCACCATTGGTGGTAGCATACGCCCTTGCCGGGACCATGGATTTTGATCTTTATAATGAAGCTTTAGGACAGGACAAAGAAGGTAACGATATCTTTCTGAAGGATATCTGGCCTAGCTCACAAGAAATTGCTGACGCTGTTGCTCAATCAGTAAAACCAGAGCAGTTTAAGGCCAAATATGCCGATGTTTTTAAAGGTGATTCAGCCTGGCAGAACCTGTATATTCCTGACGGTAACACTTTTGATTGGGATGCAGATTCGACCTATATCCGAAAGCCTTCCTTCTTTGAGGGAATGAGTCGTGAGTTTGGTGAGATGAGTGATATTAAAGATGCCCGCCTTCTAGCCTTGTTAGGTGATTCAGTTACAACTGACCATATCTCTCCTGCTGGTTCATTTGCCGCAGATACTCCTGCGGGTAAATATCTTGTCGCTAACGGCACTGATGTGAAGAATTTTAACTCCTATGGTAGTCGCAGAGGTAATCACGAAGTTATGATGCGCGGAACGTTTGCTAATATCCGCCTTCGTAACCTTCTTGCTCCCGGAACGGAGGGCGGCTTCACCCGGAAATTACCTGAAGGTGATGTCACAACCATTTTCGATGGCGCCATGGCCTACAAAGCCGAGGGGACACCATTAATGGTCATTGCCGGCAAAGAATACGGTACTGGTTCTAGTCGTGACTGGGCTGCAAAAGGGACCAACCTGCTAGGTGTCAAAGCTGTGATTGCTGAAAGTTTTGAGCGTATCCATCGTAGTAATCTCATAGGTATGGGCGTTTTACCTCTACAGTTTAAAGACGATGAAGGCAGAGAGAGTCTCGGTCTTACAGGGGAAGAAACGTTTTCAATCACAGGTATTGCTGACGGTCTGGCTCCTGGCAAAGATCTAATTGTCAGTGGGAAACGAACTGATGGTAGTGGTTTTACATTTACGGCTACAACCCGAATTGATACGCCTAACGAACTGGAATACTACCGTCATGGTGGGATTTTGCAGTATGTGATGAGGTCTTTGCTAGACTAATTCCGAAGGCTGGTTCATAGACGTTTTTAATAGTTGCCTGGGGAATGTCCTGGTTTAACACTTTTTACGCTAAAGCAACCCACGGCTCAAAACCGTGGGTTGCTATTTTTCTCCCCAAAAACAGTCTATTATGTCATGGATAAGTATCTTAACTTGTCGACAATTGGAATCATCAAAGAATGAATATCAGCTCTATGGAACATCGCACCTAGCTGATTCAGCTTATCATGAATAACAGAGGGGTATCAATCCATTTTACGCATCTCTCAAAAAGTTAATAGTTTTATATCCATTATCTGCTTAAGCCTGTTTTTTTCCACTGGGTTAACTGCTGAAGTTCCAGACACACTTACAGTGGGCTCCCACAAGGCTCAGACATTCATCCAGGTTGATTCCACTAATTATATGGCTTACCCCCTTAAATACCTTGTCTCTGTTTTGCCTGACATACATGCTACTCTTGATTATTATGAAGCAAAATCTCCTAGTCGTCAATCTCAATTTGTGCCCTATTATGATGATATTGAATGGGATACACCTGGAATAACAAAATACTGGATCCGGGCAACCATCAAAAATACTCACGATGGATCTGTTGATTTTTGGTGGTATTCCGGTGCAACACGCACTCAATTTTTTGACGAAGATACTTCGGGAGCCATTATCGTTCATCTTGGTGGTAGAAACACACCCTACGAGCATGATATGCAACATCTGCCACAGAATAGCTACCCTCCTCGGAGGCTCATCCCTATTCATCTGGATGCTCATGAGGAAATCACAATCTATTTGCTATCTGATATGCCAGATTATTGGAAACGCTACCAAAATCGAACACTTTATGGATATTTGGTCACAAATGAATACATCCATCGATTGCAAAAACGCGTCATGTCTGAAAACTATAGTTTTGCCTTTTTGATTGGCATTATTACAGCCCTCACCATTTTCCTGTTTATTTATTATATCATCTACAGGGACCTGGCATTTTTTGCTCTAGCCCTTATGACCCTTTCCAGGTTGGGGATGTTTCTATACCAAAAAGGTTTTTTATTCACCACGCTGTTAGCGTCCAGCTCCTCCAAGGCAGGAGCATACGATCTTGGTGATTATATCCTGGTTCCAATTAGCGTTTTTATATTCTATTTTTATGTTTCAGTCTTCCTCGATTTAAAGCGATATGCTCCTTATTGGAAACGAATAATATGGTGGGCAGCTATTGGTTTAACGGGCATTCTTTTTGTAGATGCATTCCTACGTTTTTTAATCCTACCCCATGCTTTTAAAATTCATGTTTTGGGCTGGCAATTAAATAATATTGGCATAGCTCTAACTGGATTACTCTTTTTAATTATTGGAGTTCATCTGAGCATAAAGAAGGTTCCTCTGGCAGGTATTTTTCTGTTTGGTAACCTATTTAACACCTTGGGATTAATACTGCATAGCTTATCAATGAATTTTACCAGTTTTGCTCTATTTCGAGGTACGGATCAATGGGGCACTGCTATCATGCTTATGACCTTTTCAATCGCATTGGCCCTTCGTATGCGCTCCATGGAAACTGAAGTGCTGAAAATTGATGCTGATTTGAAGGCTGCCAATAAGCTGGATGCGATGAAGACGTCCTTCTTTACCTCCATCTCACATGAATTCCGTACCCCTTTGACCCTGATTATGAGTCCTCTCGAAAAACTCTATGATGAGACAAAATCGACGAAGGCCAGGGACCGTTTGCAGATGATACTGCGGAATGCCAGGCGTATGCAGAATCTGATTTCCCAACTTCTGGATCTGGCAAAGATCCAGAGTAATAAAATCCAGCTAGAAGTATCAGAACATGATTTTTCCAAGCATATCAGAACTATCTCTGCCGCCCATGAGTCTCTGGCAGAGAGCAAAGATCTTCGGTTTGCAACCCGCATTCCTGAAGAAGAATTACCTCTATACTACAATCGTGAAATGATGAACAGGATTGTCAATAATCTACTGTCCAATGCTTTCAAATATTGTACAGCAGGTGGAGATGTGATCCTTTCTGTAATTCAAAATGACGATAGGATCGAATTAAAGATTGAGAATAGTGGAGAAACCATTTCGCCTGAGGATCAAATCCGAATCTTTGAACACTTCCAACGTATCGAAACTGCAGATGGACAAGTAGAGGGATCTGGTGTCGGCCTAGCTCTGGTGAAAGACCTAATTGGTCTCCATCATGGTGAGATTGGAGTCAGGAGTGAACCCGGTGAGAATATCTACTTCACAGCCACCTTCCAAATGAGCAATAATCATTTCAAACCCGAAGATCTTGTGATGGGAGGTGAATCCCTGGTAATTGAATCGGATAAGCCTGTTCAAATCGCAGAATCTTCACCTGGGGAAGTCGTCGAAACTACTCAAGACAAAGAACAGCCCCAAATCCTTGTTGTTGATGACAATGCTGACATGCGTCAGTTTATTTCTGAGGAACTGGAAGACACTTATGCTATCAGTACGGCTGTAAATGGTCGTATGGGTCTGGATGCTGCCCGGGAGGCAATCCCTGACCTGATAATTACCGATGTGATGATGCCCGAGATGGACGGGTTTACTTTTCTGGAGCAATCTCGACAAGACCCCTTATTGTGTCACATCCCTATCATCATGTTGACAGCTCTTTCCACTGATGAGGCCAAGTTCAAAGGCTTGGAGACAGGTGCTGATGATTATTTATTAAAGCCCTTCAATACCCGAGAGTTATGTATCAGAATAGCCAACCTGATTCGACAGCGAGAACGGTTGAGGGAAAGGTTTACACTGGATCAGGCTCAGAACCTGAAAGAGGTTACGGTTACCTCAATGGATGCAAAATTCCTGAGCACAATCATGAATACCATTGAAACCAATATGGCTGACGAAGAGTTTGGGGTTAAGCAGCTCAGCGAGCAGGTTTTTATGAGTCGTTCACAACTATTCCGTAAGCTCAGCGCCCTCACAAACTTGAGTCCCACAGATTTTATCCGGATCCAGCGCTTGAAGCGGGCAGCGAGTCTTCTGGAGCAACATTCCGGCAATGTCACTCAGATCGCCTACATGGTGGGTTATCAGAATCCTGCCAATTTTGCCACTAATTTTAAAAAGCAGTACGGAGTTTCGCCCTCAAAATACAGTCCTGGGTCTTAACTCTCTCGGACATTGAGCCGTCATCCTGAGCCCCTCGTGATTAATCTGTAGTTCCAGCTAAACCTGTTTTCAGTGAGCATAGCGCGCCAAACAGGTTTCAGGCTTTGGGGATAAATTGAAATCAGTTTAGTCGTCGTTAATCTCCTCCGGAAACTGGTTGATTCTTATCGCAGATAAACCATTCGGATTGTCTGGCTGAACGTTCCTGCTTCAATTCGTGCAAAATACACACCCGAACTCACCAGATTACCTGTAGCATTCAAGCCATTCCATTGTACAAATTTATAACCAGCTGTTTGATTTTCGCAAACCAGGGTAACCACTTCTTGACCTAGAATATCATAAACCTTAAGCTGAATATTCGATGCTTCAGGCAGGGCATAAGATATGGTAGTGGATGGATTAAATGGGTTGGGAAAGTTTTGTTGAATGGAGAATGTTGCTGGAAGTGATGGTAAGCTTTCTACACCTACGACCGCATTCACACCGACCTCAAAACTGTCCCGCCAGAGCTCATGACCCTCAGAGAAAATGGCCATATGAACCGTAAGGGTTGTATCCCCTGGACATTCGGAGTGCACATTCATCAGAAATACTGAGAGACTCTGGTTGGTAGTACCTACATCAATATCGCCAAACCCTCTCTTAGTTGAACCAAGAAAATGTGCAGGCACACCCTCATCCAGCCAGATCTCAGCGGTCACATCACGAACGGTAGCGGAATCTCCCAGGTTTTCCAATTCAACCCAAAAACCCTTTGTGTCCCCAGGTAAGAATGTAGAATCACCCGGAAAAACCAAGCCATCAATCACTATGGGGCCAGCAGTTGCAAAGGGCTTGGAATATGCGGTGTGGGCATAGCCAGAGACCTGATTGACCACTCTTACCGCGACCGTATAAATTCCTTCGGCAGTTGGATGGATGAGGGTGTTACTAAACCGTGTACCATAAACAATACTGGCCACCCAATCAGGATTCAGTTCTACTGAATCCACAACGCCTGTATCGGTACTTGATAAATACCCAATGACTTCAACAACATTGACGGGGGCTCCGGTTGGGCTATTGACATATGCAGTCGCTAACAGACCTCCTTCAGCAAGTACGCTTGATACTTTTGTTACCACTTGAGTCCCTGAAAATAGATAATCAGTATTCAGAGTCGCGGGCTCTCTCATATAAGCTGGCCTACTCTCAACACCGACAGTGGCAAACTTGAAGATTTTCAGGGCGGGAATATATTCCATCTTTTGTATGTTTGTCCTGACACCTGCAGCCCCTCCCATAAGATTCCAGCTGCGCTCAATATCAATTGCTGTGCTCACTTTTAGTGAGTCGGCGATATTTTTGTATCGATAGCAAGCTGTTGGTTCGTAAAGCCTGCGGAAGTGGTTTGTCGCAACAAGATTATCTCCTCTGATCGTAAAATTATCAGACACTCCTCGCTGGGTACGACCGTAATTATCTGTTTCCAGGGCGATGGCCGAATCTGGTGAAACACAGGTCAGTACCGTGGGTGACAAATAATTATGTTGATCCCGCTGCCAGATAAAGTCTGCCAGGTCATGGGTGCCATCCCCATTTCCATCAGACACCTCAACACAGTTCCTTTGAGTGAGCTGGATAGAATAAAGGTCAGTAAGGTTGATTTCGCTACCGCTGAAGTAGTTAGCATCCGTTTGAAAAATGGCAAACCCTAATTCATTGAAGGCTGAGATCGTACCCAGTCCCCCAGGAGTAAAGCTTGCCTGCACCCATTTTAGTTCATCTGGTTCAGATGGGAAGTGAACGATCAAAATATTTTGATCGGCTGGATAATTCACCACTGGCCAATCCAGGTTTCTAGTCACCACCATATTACCGTTCAATTGTGGTTCGTCCTGAGTACTGAGACCCCAACTACTCAGGGTAGAACAATGGTTATTGCTAGTGCCTTCTGTACTTGGGGCATCAGGCATATATGGAAATTCACTACAGAATGAACCTATGAGCAAATCCAGATAGTCCAGATCACGGCCAAGATGTTTGATATACAGGGGAAAATCTCTTGACCTCATTCCAGAGATAATTCCCTTTGCCTCATCTACAAATTTTTCCTCTATAGTATTGATATTATCCAAATAAAATTGCCGAACACTTGAATAGTCAAGACCATAATTTTTAAGAAAGTTGTTTATAACAAAACCCGTTATGGCTGTTATCACTTTCTCAGGGATCAACGCTCCGAGAGCATAACCCCTTTCTTGATGACTCCCCCAAACCCTCACAACTGTCACACCTTCAATAATAGACACATCTCCCCGTACAGGTGTAGGTTCTGGCATCCTCCCTTGAGTCGGCGTATACATCTGGGAAGATTGACAGGATCCTACAATAATCAGAAGCGCTAAAATTCTTTTCATCATTTACCTCTTGCAGGTTTCGCTTTCCCCTGGGATTATTTGAGTAGCAGCATTCTTCTGGTTTCTGCAAAATCTCTGGCTCGAATGACATACAGGTACATACCTGCACCAACTGCTTTCCCCTGAGCATTCAAACCATTCCATTCAACAGCGTGACAACCAGCTGCTTGGTTTTCTGAGACAAGAGTAGCCACTTTTTGACCCCAGATATCATATACCAGGATATTCACCTCAGATGGGTGGCGCAGGTCATAACTGATGGTTGTGCTGGGGTTGAAAGGGTTGGGGAAGTTATCGTAGAGTTGATGCTCTAGCAAAACTTTTTCCTGACTCTCAACTGGAGTAAGCGTGAGTTGTTCATACCAGACTATTTTGCCATCCTTACTTGAGGCGGAAAGCACATCCATATCCCCATCGCCATCCACATCAGCCGTATGAATCGAGCAGGCTCCTAAAGCATCAGTGGTGATCATATGTGTGGTAAAATTTGCCTGCCCATCATTCTCATACCAGATTATTTTTCCGTCACCGCCTGACGCTGAAAGCACATCCATATCTCCATCGCCATCCACATCAGTCGCATAAACCGATTCGGCACCTAATGCATCGGTAGTGATCATGTGAATGGTAAAACCACCATGTCCCACGTTTTCATACCAGGCTATTTTGTTATCCCAAGCTGAGGCTGAAAGCACATCCATATCTCCATCACCATCCACATCAGTCGCATAAACCGATTCGGCACCTAATGCATCAGTGGTGATCACATGGTTGGTAAAATTTGCCTGCCCATCATTCTCATACCAGGCTATTTCGTTATACAGATCCGATGCTAGAAGCACATCTGTATCCCCATCACCATCTAAATCCCTTGCATATACTGATCTGGCTCCTAATGCATCACTGTTGATCATATGTGCGGTAAAATTTGCCAACCCATCATTCTCGTACCAGGTTAAACTTCCCACATATCCACCTTTGATCCCTCCACCGGATTCGGCGCATAGCACATCCATATCTCCATCGCCATCCACATCATCCGTATGAATCGAGCAGGCTCTAAGACTGGTGATCACATGTTTGGTAAAATTTGCCTGCCCATCATTCTTATACAAGATTACACCTTCCCAATTCCCAGACAGCACATCCATATCCCCATCACTATCTATATCAGTAGCATGAACAGGTGTTGAAAGAGAGCCTCCATGACTGGTGATCACATGTTTGGTAAAATTTGCCTGCCCATCATTCTCGTACCAGACTAACTCCGCGCCAGAACTAGAATTTATCACATACCAACCACCTGCTGAGATTACATCCATATCCCCATCGCCATCTATATCGGCTGTATAGACATCGCTATCCCAAACTCCCCTTGGACTGCCCCAGCCGCTAAAGAGCGTGTGCACCTGAAACTGGACTTGACCATAATTTTGGCCGATTAATACCAGTATGAGTAACTTCACTTTCACAAGGTTTTTTCTAGTCATCATTTCACATCCTCCTGAAATTTTTGTGTTGTTTGCCTGAAGGTAGCGAATAGTACGGACACACGACCACCATGTAGGTCGCAAAAACCTTTTCTGAGGTTGCATTTTGAGTATTAATCCACCATTCCTCTCTTACAGACGCCAAGGATACAGAGGGCTTGCAATAACTCTTATTGCTGATCTTCGTGAACGAATGAAATGAGTACAGTGATCTCAGAGTCTGGATGGAACCACTCTATCACTTTGTAGCATTAATTCAATTTGCCAACAGTCGAAACTCCGAGATTGCTTTGTCGTTTTACTCTTCGCAAAGACGAAAGGGCTGAGAAGTCTCCTGGCCAAGATGTTGACATTTCGTCCCTCGACTCCGCTCGGGGTGACGGCTCAATGTCCAGATTTTTTTCTCTGTGAACAGCTAGGATCATGCAATATCTTCTGGTCTAACCCTAAAACAATTGGACAAAAAATGAATCGAATTAATTATTGTACTTGTACAACGGTCGTCTTTCACCTAATTCAGGATCAGATATGATCAAAAGAGCTAAAACTATTCTTAAAGATACATTCGGTTACGATGAATTTCGTCCTCTACAAAAAGAGGTGATTACCAATGTACTCGATAAAAAAGACACCCTATGCATCATGCCTACAGGTGGCGGGAAATCACTGTGCTACCAAATTCCGGCCCTGCTTTTTGAGGGCTTGACCATTGTTGTCTCCCCCCTGATATCCTTGATGGAGGATCAAGTTAAACAACTTGAAGCTCTTGGTGTTGAAGCACTCATGCTAAACAGTTCTTTGTCCACAAATGAGTATCAGGAGAATGTTCAGCGTATTCGACAAAACAAGATTCGCTTACTCTATTTAGCCCCTGAAACCCTGCTCATGGAGAAAACCCTGAACCTGTTGGCAACTCAAAAAGTGGTTTGCTTTACCATTGACGAGGCTCACTGTATTAGTGAATGGGGACATGATTTCCGCCCGGAATACCGCCAACTCATGGATCTTAGAAAGCGCTTTCCAACCGCAGTCTGCTTGGCCTTAACCGCCACTGCAACCCAGCGGGTTCAAGAAGATATTCGAAAGTCCCTCCAGTTTGAGGCATCCGCCAGTTTTGTGGCCAGCTTTAATCGTGAGAACCTCTTTCTAGAGATAAAGCAAAAATCACAATCTGCTCAACAGACCCTCGATTTTCTTGACAAATTTCCGGATCAATCAGGTATTATTTACTGTCTTTCTCGCAAACAAGTGGATGAAATGGCTGAATTTCTTGAGGGTGAAGGCTATTCTGTAAAGCCTTACCACGCCGGGCTCTCAACTGAAATACGTCAAAAGAATCAGGCTGATTTTATTCGTGATGATATCCAGATCATGGTCGCCACCATCGCCTTCGGAATGGGTATTAATAAACCCAATGTCCGCTTCATCCTACACTTCGATCTGCCTGGAAATATTGAAAGTTATTACCAGCAAATTGGTCGTGCTGGCCGGGATGGTCTTAGGGCGGACTGTTTGTTTCTCTTCGGATATGGTGATATTCGCAAGATCAAATTTTTTATTGAGCAAAAAGATGACAGCGAACAACGTATTGCCACAAGCCAGCTAAATGCTCTGCTTGGTTTCGCTGAAACTGATGATTGCCGTCGCATCCCCCTGCTCAATTATTTTGGAGAAGCGCACAGCGATACAAGTTGCAGCATGTGTGATAATTGTTTGAGTGAGAACCAAACTACCGTCGATGTCACGATTCCTGCTCAGCAGTTTTTATCCTGCATCAAACACACCGGTGAAATTTTTGGAGCGGGTCACATCATTGACGTTCTGCGTGGATCCAAAGCCCAAAAAGTGAAGAAGTTTGCTCATCATAGTCTTTCCACCTACGGTATTGGCAAGGATTATTCAAAAACACAGTGGTTTTATCTTTCGCGAAAATTTGTGCAAAAAGGGCTATTAACCCAGGACATCCAGCACGGCAGCCTCAAATTGACCACAAAAGCCTGGGATGTTTTAAGAGGCAATCAAAGTATTTCCGCTACTTTGGAAGAACCACAGGAAATACGTCCCCGAACAAAAGCAGAGCAGGAATATGATTCCGAATTATTTGAATTATTGAGACAGTTGCGTAAAAATATAGCAGATCAATCCAATGTGCCACCTTATGTGATCTTCCCTGACAAGACCTTAATTGAAATGGCCATTTATTTCCCTCAATCAGAAGATATTATGCTGGAATTACACGGTGTTGGTTCAGTGAAATATGCAAAATATGGCATGACCTTTATGCAGAAAATTACTGAATATTGTCGGAGTAATAAGTTATCAGAAAAGTCCAAACATGGGACTGGTAGGAAACGCCCATCTATGGCTAAAAGAATCGGTAAACCTCGCCACCAGGTAGTGGGTGAGAAATATAATGCCGGCTCGACTTTGTCTCAGTTGATAACGGAATATGAAGTTAAAAGCAACACCCTGTTAAACCATTTATACAAATTTAGTTCCGAGGGGAATGCTCTACGTCCCAGTAAGGATTTCCTGGAACTATCTCAGTTGTCCTCAGCAAAACAATTGGCTGCTCGTAAAGCATTTAATAAACACGGGACCATATCACTTCGACCAGTTTTTGATGCACTTCAAGCAGAAGTGAGTTATGAAGAACTCAGAATAATTCGCCTCCATTGTCTTTCTGAAGAAGGTACCTGAACAATCGACATATAAGTGATGAGGTTTTTGTTGGACGAAACTTTTAGTTCATCACAAAAATATCACAATGAGCTGCACGGCTTGAAAAATGAGACTTGAGTCAAATTGGCAAGAGTTTTGAGAGCAGTACTGGTACTGCAGTTTCGACCCGTAGAATTCTTTCTCCAAGACTGAAAGGGGTAAAGCCACAGGCTTCCAGCTTCTGGACTTCGTAGGGAATGAATCCCCCTTCTGGACCGATGGCCAGCGTGGTTGGCTGGTTAGGTTCTAGTGATGCGATCTGCTCGCTTGCCGGATGGGCAATCAATGCCCTGCTTCCCTTGCATATTGCTGGTAATTCATCTTCAACAAAAGGTTTAAAAAGCTTACGCAGGTGGATTTCCGGCAGCATTGTATCCCGAGCCTGCTCTAAACCCAGCAGGAGCTGTTCATGGAGCTGCTCACTCTTGAGAAGTGGACTGCTCCAGAAGCTCTTTTCCACCCGGTGACTATTAATCAGATAAATCTGTTTGACACCTAGAGAAGTGATACTTTGCAATACACGCTTAAGCATTTTTGGACGAGGAAGTGCCAACAGTAGCGTGACAGGTAGCGAATCCGGGGGTGGCTGTGTGAGTACAATGGTTAACTCAACGGAATCAGCATCGATGTGGGTGATCAATCCATTGCCAGTATTGCCATTAAGCAGTCCAACCCTTAATTGAGTATCGACTTTTGCTCTGTGGACTATGCGGATGTGTTCCAGTCTGCGTCCACTCAGACGGACCTGGTTCTCTGTGATGAAATCATCATGATCTATGAGAATTAAATTCATGCTTCTTAGTCTAGCTAATTTGGGTTGATAGTGGAAGCATAATATTTTGCATGGCTAGCTTTGTCAGAAAAGCACTTTTTTATTAGCTCAAAGAGGCTATCTCATGTTTTGAGATAGCCTCTTTGAGGTGTGGCATGTTTTTATACAGTATTGTTCACTAACCGAATTTATTTACTCTTTCAGAGTACCAGGGTTTTTCAGCTGCTTCTTCAAAGCTTCAAGATCTTCCTTTATTGTCGCTATTTCTCCTTGCGCCTTTATCGCAAATGACAATGCAGACATTCCAAAAACAAACCCCAATATTCCCATTGATTCCATTTTTTCTATCCTCTAATTAGCAGGATCTGTGGCTGATAGATCTGCCTTGTAGACATCAAAATTAATATCCTCAATTTTCATTATCTTCAATAGAGATCCAATAGAGATCAGAGCTATAAACTGAAAATAGAGGCCGTTTGCATAAATTTCGAGGTATTCTAGATTGAATTCCCGTAATGTGACGGTGACAATGAAAAATAAACTGGCAAATATACTTGTTACTATTAATGATTTGATAGTAAAGGATATCTGCCTGATCCTGTCATCGTGAGCCTGATGCGGATTCAACTTTTTCCCATGCAGATTGAAGCGGATAATAACTGCAAAAAGCAAATTACAGATTATCAAGGTAACTACTCTGATGATACCATCATTGTCGGCTGCTGATTCAAATTGACCCATTAGAAATTCAAAAATAACATATCCTGAAAACATCAGTACTGCCACCCCAAATAATATTGGTGATACAAAATCGAAAAGGTTGCGGCGCTGCAAACTTGCTAATCGGGTTGTACGTATATTCGCATTACGCATGAGTTTGAATTGCTTGAACCCTGAGAACTCGATGAGCATAAATGGCATAACCTGCAACATGCCATAAAAGAGAGGCAATCCTTCAGCATGTTTTTGAGTTGATTCATACTCCCTTGATAAAAGTCCGTAGCCGAACATTAAAATAATCCCAATTACTAGAATCACATAATTCATGGTCAGGAAAATACGTCGCCCTTTGACCACAGTTGCGGTTGACTCTGGATAAAGTTTAGGATATTCAGCAGGTGGATATTTAGCTATTACACGCTTCATCCGATTCATTACTTGATTAGGATAATAATAAGATATCAGTATTATCTGACTTAAGAATATGAAGTAAAATATGATATTGTCGGGCATTTCTTTTTCCTTAATTTTTACGATTAGTCATTACATTTGCAAAAGCGATTCGAATCTCAGAATCAGTTACTTCCGACTCTCGCAATGCATCTATTGTTTCACTTAGTTTTATGGTCACCCATTCATTTATATCAACTGTACAATTAGCCTTGGCTTCAGGATGAATAAATGTACCTCGATACCCTTTGGCCTGTATGATTGAATCACGCTCAAGTAAACGGTAGGCTTTGGCTACTGTTTTATTGTTAAGGTCCAGGTCATTTGCTAGCTGACGAATTGATGGTAAAGCGGCTCCTGGTAATAGAGCATCAGCCTGAACAGCTGCTTTTATCTGCTCCATCAGCTGGGTAAATAATGGGGTTGAACCATCGATGTCTATTAAAATATTCATAGTGTAAGCGTCCTTTCTTGTACCACTTGGCGTAATGGTACAACAGGAACATACTATTTGCAAGAAATATTTACACCAATTTCACTACTTATTAAAAAAGGCGATGATACTCATCGCCTTTTTTGGGGTCCTGGGAGGCTTATTTGATAAGCGGACCTACTTTTTCAACGTCCAAATGAAATCTGATTTGATCCACCAGATATTTGAATTTCCATTCAATGGACTTTGAAATGCTTCTAATAATTTTTTATAATCTGACGATGTCTCCCCTTCGACCTTTGCTGACATAAAGAAAAGATATTTGCCGTCTGGAGAAAGACTTGTTGAATATTCACGGGCATCCCTAGAAGTGACCCTATCACCCATATTCACAGGGTCACTCCATTCATCGTTTTCGCTTCTGAAAGAAATGTAGTAGTCCGTTCCCCCTCTACTGTCCTCCATCCCCACTGCTGGAACAATAATGAAGCGCTCATGTGGGTCAATAAATGCATTATATCTATTCGTGCCACAATTGACCTCAGCACCAAGCTTTTCAGGTTCTTGATACTTTCCTTCTATTTTCCGTGACCGATAGATATGATGAATGCGAGATCCTTTTGCAGCTCTCGTAAAATAGAGTGTTCCATCAACTGTGGTCGATGGATAAAATTCAGCGGCTTCCGTATTTATTGGCAACCCCAAATTGTATGGCTTTCCCCAGCCATCTCCCGAACGATCAACTGCCCAAATGTCTTGGGTTGCTGGCTCCCCTTCTTGGGCAGGCATATCGGATAAAAAGAATAGGGTCATGCCATCAGCAGAGATGTGAGGTTCATAAAACATGTATTTCTCATCAGTAATGAAAGTGGCTACCTCTGGCTCTGTCCAGACACCATCCACTTCTCTCGTTGTATAGATCAGATTATAGCCTAATGCCGATACACAAAAATATATTTCCTTCCCATCTGGCGTAAAGGTGATATCCCGCGTGTACATCTGAGTTGAAATGATACCCGGCGCAAACAGCTCTGCGCTATCCGGTGGGGTCTGTTGACCCAGATAAGGACCTGTTAACGACCGAGGTATTTCTTTCTCCATAACACATGAAGAGAGTAAGAGTATTGCAAATATGAGGATTACTGTGTATTTCACTTGAAAGTCCTTTGGTGTATTACCCTTCTATAGTGGGCTAAGCTATTCGCTAGGTGACTAGTTTAAGTCATACTGCATTAGTTTGACTTCAATATCGGCATGGGGTGCATTGTTTCTGTAAGGGGTATAATATGAGTTATAGATGGTAAGAATTAGTCTATATCAAGCCTGCAAATATCTAGATCGCCTGGATTTAACCGTTTGTCGCTCCAATAAGCCGTTTGGCTAATTCACTAAAGCGACATTCGATTTATAAGTATTTTTGCCACTGAAAGCAGGAAAGACGGAGCATGAATAGACAACAAAATATTGAAAAAAGACTAGTGGGCTACGATTCCCGCTGCGAAATTGTAGAATATAAATTTAATAACTGTTCTACCTCCGATATCAAGTCTAGAAACTCATCAGAAGGTAATTAACATTGACGATCCCTAACTCTCTACAAAACAAACTCTCACTCTTCTGGGTATTACAAATATCAGGCTGGATGCTCTATGGTGTTATTTATTATCTGATCTATTATTCACATCGAGATCTGGACACTGCAAATATCATCGGTTTTTCGGTCACCTATGTAGTGGCATTCCTTGTCACACTCATAATGCGGAAAATCTATCAAACGATGGATTATCAAAACCGATCCCTTCTAAATGTGTCTGTGGCAGTCGTGATTTTTTCAATCGTATTTTCGCTCATATGGATGTATGTGGATCGTCTTGTTTCCTATCCAATTTATGGCGTAGCAAAATTCCAGGAATCACTAGACAAGCTAACCTTTCGCAATAATCTGGGAGATTTATACTGGAAGTCATTTATCCTATTTACCTGGTCCAGTCTCTATTTCCTCATCAACTTTTGGCGACAATCTGATGAACAACGTATGCGCGTCGAGAAAGCTGAGCTGCTAGCTCATAGCGCACAACTTCAGATGTTACGGTATCAACTCAATCCACATTTTTTATTCAACTCCCTTAACTCCATCAGGGCACTCATTCTGGAAGATCAAAATAAAGCTCGCGAGATGGTTTCAGAACTTGCTGAATTACTCCGCTACTCGCTGGTGAGTAAGAATAATGGTGACGTTCCACTCAGCGAAGAGATCACTGCGATCAAACATTATTTTGCCATTGAGAAGAAGCGTTTCGAGGAAAATCTCCAAATCGAGTTTGATGTTGAGACTCAGGCTGAAGAGTATCCTATTCCAAGTTTCCTTGTCCACCCACTGGTGGAAAATGCAGTAAAATACGGTATGAAAACATCTGACATGCCTTTGAAGATTCGAATCACCGCCAAGGTTAAGGGTAACGAACTTACAGTTACTGTGAGAAATAGTGGTGAGTGGCTTCCTGAATCAGATCCATCACGTTCCAAACCTGCAGGAACGGGAACAGGTATGAAGAACGTAAAAGATCGTTTAGAAAATCGCTTCCCTGGAAATTATACCCTTAATAATTATGAGGAAGATCATTGCGTGATTGTCAATCTAACAATATTCAGGAATGTCGGTGAATAAAATGACCAAACATTACAAGGCACTGCTCGTTGATGATGAACGCTTATCGAGAAATGATCTCAACCTTTTACTTGAACAGCATAAGAACATCACGGTGGTGGGAGAAGCAATCAACGGAGAGGAGGCCTTGGACAAGATCAAAGAGCTTAAGCCGGATCTTGTCTTTTTAGATATTCAGATGCCCGGAATGAATGGTTTTGACGTTCTTGAACATATTAACCCTGAGATAAAAGTCATCTTTGTAACAGCCTTTGATGAATACGCCCTACGCGCTTTTGAGGTGAATGCGCTGGATTATCTCCTGAAACCAGTCAATCCCGAGCGACTCAAACAATCTATTGAACGTCTGGAACAAGCTCCTGAAGAAAACACCGCTGACCAGCGGGAATTAGAATATCATGACCGCCTGTTGTTAAAGTTAGACACCAGTCTGGGCTTTCTGAAGATCAGTACCATTCTTTGTATCACATCTGCGGGCGATTATTCTGAAGTTCTAGTGTCAAACCGGAAGAAAGTTTTGGTACACAAATCTATGGCTGAGTGGGAGACGCGCCTACCTGGCACATTCTTTAATCGTATTCATCGAACAACCATCGTTAATATGGAATATGTAGATCGCTTGGAAGAGTGGTTTAATAATTCATATCGGGTGTACCTCAGGGGAATTGAGGAACCCTACGTTATGAGTCGCCGCTATGTGGCCAAGCTGAAGCAGAAGTTGAGTTAATCATCAAGAAGTACAACCACTCGACCATAATCTGAGATTCTTCGGTCGTTTCTCTTCCTCAGAAAGACTATACTGTTTACCCTGGTTAACTAAAAATTCGGAACCATCTCTTTTCTATACTTGGCAAAGAATCCCGTGATGGCTTCCATCGCTTCCTCGGCTGTATCTACCACGCGAAATAATTCGAAATCATCCTCGTTGACATAACCCCTTGCTAAAGCCTGTTCTTTGAGCCATTCAACCAGGCCAGCCCAGTAATCTGTCCCCACTAGTAAGATTGGAAATTTCGGGGTTTTCCCAGTTTGAGACAGGGTCAATGATTCGAACAATTCATCCAGAGTACCCAGTCCACCAGGAAACGCCACAAAGGCTTGAGAATATTTTAGAAACATGAGTTTACGCACAAAGAAATACCTGAAAGTGATATTCTTATCCGAATCTATATAGGCGTTATTGGAAGCTTCAAAGGGTAATTCAACACCTACCCCCGCCGATGCACCACCAACCTCCTTGGCACCTTTGTTGGTCGCTTCCATAATACCAGGGCCACCGCCTGTAATAACGGCTAAGCCCTCCTTGGCGAGCAAGACACCAAGGTTATACGCTATTTTATAATAGGGATCATCTTCTTTTGTTCTGGCTGACCCAAAAACAGTTACTGATGGCCCCATCTCGGTTAACACATCAAAGCCTTCAACAAATTCTGCCATAATCCGAAATACCTGCCAGGAATTCTTAGATTTAACCTCACTCCAGGTTTTCTTTTCAAATTTTCTGATAACGCGTTTATCTACATTCATTCTTTGGCTCCTTTATTCACACAGCCTTAAGTGTAATATTTTTTTGGCAAACTTTCTGCATCTTTTTTTATCGTTTTGATATTGCTAACCTTTCTCAAAAATAGCAGATTTAACGGTGACTTAAAGGAGTAGACAACACATGCAAATTCAAATCTTGATCACCGGTGGGACATTCGATAAAGAATACAATGAACTCAACGGAGAACTCTTTTTCAGAGATACCCATTTAAAGAAAATGCTAGCTCAAGGACGATCACAGTTGGACGTCAATATCCGGAGCCTAATGATGATCGACAGCCTTGAAATGACCGATGCAGACCGGGAGATCATCCTCACCCATTGCCAGAAAAGTTCAACAGATAAAATTGTCATAACCCATGGGACTGACACCATGGTTGAAACAGCCAGATATCTGGCAGATAATCTTCAAGGTAAAACCGTTGTCCTGACCGGCGCCATGATTCCCATCGTTTTTGGAAGTTCTGATGGACTATTTAACATGGGTGCCGCCCTGGCATATGTGCAAACACTGGAGTCTGGTATCTATATTGCCATGAATGGTCAATATTTTTCCTACGACAATGTTCGCAAGAATAAGAACAAGGGTCTCTTTGAAACCATTAATTAAGGAGCTGAATCATGAATAAATATCGACTAATAACTATTTTTCTCGTCATTATCATAAGTATTGGTCTCTTGACTTCCTGTATGCCAAATCCCACTCAGGCAATGGGACATAAACCAGCCGGTTTCTTTAAGGGTGTATGGCACGGCTGGATCGCACCTCTCTCTCTAATTGTTGGTTTCTTCAATGATTCTACTCGAGTTTACGACCCTTATAACACAGGTTGGTGGTATGATTTCGGATTCTATATGGCCGTGATCAGTGGCTTTGGTGGTTTATCCCTGGCTCGTAAAAACAAGGACAAATAGTCGTCTTTCACAACGAATTGAACGAATGCCACGAAAATATTTGATTCGAAAGCTGATGGTATTGAGAATAATAAATACATCAATATTTCGTTCGTAACCTTCGTCTACTTCGTTGTAATTAAAACAAAAGATAATTTCTATTTGAATCCATTTTTTCTAAAACATATTGTAATATGAAAATTACTGTAAAAGAACTGACTACAGTCGGCCCAACTATACACTCTACCTTTAGTCCATTACCATTTATACGCGAGAGCGAAACAGGCTCCCTGCTTTCAAAACCAATTTTGGCCTATCAATCCCCATCATGTATCAAGATTGTTGGTAATATCCATCAATTCACTGCAGCACAGGATCATGGTAAATATACCGTCCCCGTTTATCTGATTGAAGAATCTGATAGCACTTTGGAGCTGATACAAATAATCATCCAGTATTATGATCCCATGACGCTTATAGATAAAGCACTGCTCACCAAGGCAGCCCTTGAGCTGGGGGTGCCTAGGCCTATGTTGGCGGAACAAGTCTTTCCCGCCATGGGAATTGCACCACGCGAGAAACTTATCGATCAAGTTCTGTTCCTTTTAGCTCTCCCTCTAGAACTACAAACATTTATCGTGGACAAAGATCTCAGTTTAAAAAGAGCTCTTATCTTTAAACGCGCAGAAGATCATCTGGGCTGGGTGAGTCGCCTCATGACTAACCTTAAGATTGGCATCAATATGACGGCTGAGATCATCCAAAATGTGTGGGAAATGGCCCACCGTGATGATGTTGAATTCAAAACCAAAGCTGAAGAAATGGGTCTATGGGATATGGCTGATACAGTTTATGAGGACAATCGTCTAGCTGTTATTCAGATCCGGAATGCATTGAATGCTGCTCGTTTCCCACTACTGACCCAAGCAGGAGAAGACCTCCAAAGCACGCTGGAATCATCAGGTTTGCCAGAATCAGTCAAGGTAAAATGGGACCCACAATTTGAGCAACAAGGATTGGATATTCGCTTTCATGCCAAGGATGAATCTGACCTGGAAGCGGTACTGGATAGTCTTTCACAAGCATCATTCAAAAAACTTTTCAAGCATATATAGGTATTCATGAAAGAACCTAAGATCACCAGGATCATTGTTGATCAGAAGGTCGCTGACCAAGAATTGGTGCAGCGATATCAAAATAACAATCCTACTGCAGAAGTTATCCAGCTTGAACTCACGGAGGAAAAGAAAGAAGCAATGTTCCGTCAGGAAGCAACCCCGGCAAAACGGGATATTCTGCTGACAGAGAAACAGGGACACACCGTCAAACAGTGCCCTGGGACAGACCGGACCTATCGCTGTTGTAATTACCATGTCATTAACCAGACCAGCAATTGTCCTATTGACTGCACGTATTGTATCCTCCAATTCTATTTAAACAATCCAGTGACAACGGTCTATGCCAACTCAGACAAATTATTGACCGAGGTGAAGGATAAGATTGCAACTCAGCCCAAACGCTTTTTCCGGATCGGGACCGGGGAATTATCTGATAGCCTGGCTTTTGATTCATCTTCAGAATTTTCAAAAGATATTGTGGACTATTTTGCTCATCTGGATAATGTCCTGCTCGAATTAAAGACCAAATCTAATCGCGTCGAAAACTTACTCGATTTGGATCATAAGGGACACACCGTCGTGTCCTGGTCAGTTAATCCCCAGGTGATCATCGATGCTGAAGAGCATAAGGCGGCCTCATTGAAAGAACGTCTCAAAGCTATGAAACAGGTTCAAGATGCTGGCTATAAGATCGGATTCCATTTTGACCCGCTTTTATATCATGAGGACTGGGAGATCACTTATCCTGACTTGATCAGACAGCTCTTTGAGGTAGTAGACCCTAAGAATGTAGCCTGGATCTCTATTGGCTCATTACGCTTCCCTCCAGAAATGAAGGATAAAGTTTTAGAGAAATTCCCAAAATCCAAGATTATGTTTGCTGAACTGATCCGCGGTATGGATGGAAAAATGCGTTACCCCAAGCCACTACGTCTCGATATGTACCGCACGGTGTATAATGCTTTGCGTCAATATGGCGGGGATAATCTTTTTGTCTACTTCTGTATGGAATCAGAAGAGATCTGGAATCGTGTTATGGGATGGAGCCCCGATGACAATGAGCACCTCGACTATTTATTTGCCACAAGTCTCTATAATCAGTTCCCCGCCCTCATGCAGGATGAACCTCAGCGCATCGATTATGATAATGGGATCCCACTCCATCATGAAAAAGCTGATATACCGGGATTCTGATAAGGAGTGAATGAATGCCGGCTTTCGATAAAATATCTTTGAAAACAAAACGCTTATTGCTACGCCCGCTGAAGATGACAGATGCACAGGACTTGCACACAATCTTTTCGGACCCTAAGGTCATGCGTTACTGGAGTTCAAAACCCTGGACATCCATTGATCAAGCCTATGAGAAGATTTCTTTGGACCAAGCAGCTTTGAAGGCAGGCGAATCTATCATTCTAGGAGTTGAACGCAATATAGACGATGGGCTTATTGGGACCTGTTCCCTATTTGAGATCAATGAGCAATGTCGACGGGCTGAGATCGGGTACGTCCTGAGGTCTACCGTTTGGGGTGAAGGCTATATGAATGAGGCTTTACATGCCCTGGTAGATTATGGCTTTAATGAGGTCAAGCTACATCGTATTGAAGCGGACATTGATCCACGAAATCAAGCCTCCGAGAAAACCATACAAAGACTTGGCTTTACCCGGGAAGGCTATCTTCGAGAGCGCTGGATCGTTGAAGGGGAAATTACTGATACGGTCTTTTATGGATTGCTTCACTATGAGTGGGGTAAAAAGCCAAGTTAAGCGTTGGATGCGGGAAAAAAAGGCCGGGATATTCCCGGCCTTTTTAGATCTATATAAGATTGTAGATATTAGATTTTCTTAAGTCGGAAAACTACAGGTACTGATATCTGGACGGTCACCGCCTTGTCTCTTTGATAAGCAGGTGTCCACAACGTTGCTTTGATCGCTGCCATAGCTGCTTCATCCAAGCCAGTATTGGGGACCCCTTTCAAGACAATCATTTCTTTGACAAGTCCATCCTTGCCAATGGTGGCTTGAATAGTCACCGTTCCTTCAATTCCAGCTTCTCTAGCAATCGTCGGATAAATAGCTGCTCTTTGAATAGCTGCGTAACCTCCAATGGGTGCTGGCATGGTTTCCACAGCCCAAAGAGGTATTGTGATAGAGGGAGGTTCAGGAGGCACGAGAAGACCAATCGCACCTTCAGTGTATGTGTCTGCCCAAAGCATTTCGTCATCCATCTCCGGGTCATCTTCAACAGAGACAGGGATTGATGGCGCAGTGGGTTTGGTGATTTCAGGTGGCTGGATTGTAGCTGGAATAGTAACTACATCTAAAGGTGGAGGAACGAGTACTTCTTCTAAGACGACTTCACTCCCAAAAGTTGGTACAAAATAAAACGAACAAATACCTAGTAGTAGTGTTACCATAATACCTATCTCAATATATTTGCGCTCTTGTACCTTAACAGATGCCCAGGGATATTGTGCTATCATGACTTACCTCCAGATTTTTATTGTTTATTTATGACTGACCGAACGCCTCCTTGTACTTGCTAGTTATCTTCTTCAGTTTAACTCAACTTATATCTAAGTTAAATATACGCATCAATTTATAGTCATAACAAGCCATAAGTTCCACCCTGGTAGAACATTCACTTTGGCATATATTTTCTGGGTTTTTTATTAATCCACAAAAAAAAGGCCGGGATATTCCCGGCCTTTTTAGATCTATATAAGACTGTAAGTACTAGTTGTTCTTAAGTCGGAAGACTACAGGAACTGATATTCTCACCGTTACCGCCTTATCACGTTGATATGCTGGTTTCCACTTGATGAGTTTAATAGCATCCATGGCAGCTTCATCTAGACCAGTTTTTGGAATACCTTTAAGAATAACCGTTTCTTTCACACGACCATCTTTACCAATCGTAGCCTGAACGATAACCGTTCCTTCAATTCCAGCTTCCCTAGCGATTTCAGGATAGATGACGGCTTTTTGAATGGCTGCATATCCACCTATTGGCTCTGGTGGTTCATCATAAGCAATGAAGATCACATTACTTTCTGGTGGTGGTGGTGCTTCATCCAACATGTCAAAATCTTCTAAATCTGTTTCTTCAATGGTGAAATCTTCATCGATCTCCTCATCCTCAGACTCAATGGGAATAGAAGGTCTTGCAGGTGGTGGTGGTTTATCAAATTGTTGTGTCTCTGGCGGAATCTCAATATTCTCAATGGGTGCGACATACTCTTCCTGCTCTAGTTTAGCCACAGTAAATTTTGGCTTGGCATAGAGTATTGCTATGAATACAATCAAGACGGCCATGGCGCCAATTTCCAAGAATTTGCGATGTTGCAGTTTAACCGAGACATGAGGATACTGTTGTTCTAGCATAGTCCTACTCCCTCGGTTTTGCAGAATAATTGAGTTTTAAGGCTGAGGCTTCCCGTAATTCCTGGTGAATATCACTAATTATCGCCATTTCAGTTTGCCTGTCAGCTTTCAAAGAAACCGTCAATTGTGGATCCGCTACCACCTTATCATACATAATGGTTCGAATCTTACCCATATCTACGATCACATCGTCGATAGAGATGGTTCCTTCAGCTGTCGCCCAAATATGGGAAACATGCTTGTTTCCCTCCAGCTTTGCTATCTTTTTTGCTTCAGGGAGAATCAACTTCAGACCCTGAAATTCACGTAATACCGTTACTACCATGAAAAAGATCAGCAACATAAAGATGATATCAGGAAGCGAGGATGTTGGAATCCCTGCTTCAGTTTTCAGTTTTCGTTTTAGTCGCATGATCTAATTCTCCGGATCAGCAATGGAGATACGTTTTGCATTGGCTTGTTTAAGTTGATCGATAACATCTACATAGACTTTATACGTAGTCTGGGAGGCTGTTTTTACGGAGAAGATCATCTTATCATTAGAAGCCAACAGTTGTTTAGCGATTTGTTTTAGTTCGCGAACATCAACAATGCGAATTTCGCCACCGCTACCAATAGCTACCTTTCCTGAAGCACTTACCAAAATATTGGTAATGTTCTTCTTGTGCACCTCAACTGACTCTCCCTTATCTGGGAGAACCATTCCAAGTCCCTTGTCCATATCAATGGTCGTGGTAACCAGGAAGAAGAGCAAAAGCATAAACACAATATCCGGTAGGGATGCTGTTGGGATTTCTCCACCGCTTTTATTTCTTTTTTTCTTTACCAGCATAGTTTCAGCTAACCCCGGTTATAGAATTATTTTTTCTCCATTGTCTCGAGAGTATCAATCAAATCGATAGATGACTCTTCCATCTTTATGATCAATTTGTCAATCATAAATGTGAAAACATTTTGGAAAAACTGAATGATCATAGCTACGATCAAACCAAATAGTGTCGTTAACAATGCCTGTGAGATACCAACAGCAACCAATGCTGGCTGAATATCATTGGCAGCAGCGATAGAATCAAATGCTGAAACCATACCGGAAACCGTACCGGTAAATCCAAGCATAGGAGCCAGGGATACTGCAGTAGATAACCAGATCATATTATTCTCAAGAAATGACATTTCGATTGATCCAGCACTTTCAATAGCCTTCTCAACTGCAATGGGACCACGATCTACGCGAGATAAACCTGCAACATATATCTGAGCCACTGAACCAGGTGTGTTGCGACATACTTCTAATGCAGCATCTACGCCCTGTTCTCTTAGTGTAACATCAACTTGTTTCAAAAAAGATTTTGTTTGAATTGTTGTCTTTACGAGGCTAAAAAAGCGCTCTACAACAAATACCAGTCCACCCATAAATACAAAAAGAATGGGCCACATAAAATCTCCACCCTTAAAAAACCATGCTACCATTGGGGAATTCCTCCTAATCCTATATAGATTTTAACTCGATTTAACCAAGCGCACAATCATAGTTTGATACGTATCTAAAGTCAATCAAATTTCCAGTTCTGACCTTGAGTTTCTGTAGTCTCTCTCAGTCCTTTTAAAAATAATCTGCTGCTGCTGCTATTTCACGCGCTTCTTCAAAATGTTCACGCGCTTCCTGAACCTGATTATCCATGTTAACGCGGATATGATATTGCTCATTGCGTCCCCACAGCTTACCAGCCAACTCACTCTTAATATAATATCGAATTGTTTCTTCGTCTTCACGAATCTTATCTTCGTTCAATTCCAATTCTTCAAGAGCAAATATTTTCGTGTAAGTTTCAGCCAGCAACTCATCGCTGACCCTAAAATTGTGTCTAAAGTCTAGCCAATCATCTGCTAATTCCGGATGTTCCGCAGCATAGTCAGAGGCTATTTTGAAGAAGAAGCGGACATCATGCCTTCTGACTTTTGCCAGGTCTCTGGTCATGACCGCGGGATCCTGAAGATACACATCGGGTGCAATACCGCCGCCACCATAGACAGTTCTACCCATCTTCGTTTTAAATTCAGGTCTATCCTCAATGCTTGTTGTGTCCTCGCCATTGTCCCTATCCATGAGATCGGTATAATAGTCCTGGGCTTCCCCATTTTCATACTCACGTTGAATTAAGCGACCACTTGGTGTGTAGTAGCGAGCCACGGTAACACGAACAGCTGACCCATCACGTAGGGGATACTGTCTTTGTACCAAGCCTTTCCCAAAACTGGTCTCACCGGCAACAATACCACGGTCCAAGTCCTGTATTGCACCGGCAAAAATCTCACTGGCTGACGCAGAGCCACGATTGATCAGGGCAATAATGGGTTGCTGATAAAAAGTTGCCTTGTGCTTTGAGTACATTTCCTCATTTGCATTTTTCAGGCGACCCTTGGTGGAAAGAATTTTTTCCCCGCCTGGCAGAATGTAATCGACCATTTTAATGACTTCATCCATATAACCACCGCTATTATTCCGGAGATCCAGGATCAGACGCTGCATGCCCTGGGCCTGAAGCTCAGAGATAGCCGTAATAACCTCTTCCGAGGTCGTGGACGAAAATCTATTGAGGAGAATATAGCCGGTGCTGTCATCCATGACGAATTTTGCCAGTACGCTGTAAATAGGAATCTTATCACGATAAATGGTGACTGGAATAAGCTCACTTTCGCCAATCCGAGCAATTTCCAGGTCAACTCGAGACCCTTTAGGTCCTCGCAATTTATCAAAAACCCCATCACGAGTGATCTTATAGGCAGATTCCTGGTCAATCTTTACGATCTGATCGCCAGGGTGGAGCAGGCCATCTGATGGTGATCCAACAATGGGTGTAATGACGGTAATGTAGTCGTCAATAATGTCAAATTCGATCCCGATACCTTCAAAATTACCTCTGAAGCTTTCATTGATCTGCTCGGTTCGGTCTGCAGTGATGAAGACCGAGTGGGGATCAAGCGCCTCCATGAGACCATTCTGGGCACCGATCATGGTTTTGTCCCAATCAACATCTTCGACATAGTTGGTGTTGATGATCTTGACCATATCCTGAAAATCTCGCCACTTATTGTAGAAATCACTTCCTTGGGCAAAAATGACCTGCCCGGAGGGACTAAGGGCAAAAACTCCAATAAGAACAAGGGCGACAACGCTGATATATTTTAATGTTTTCATAACTATTCTATTAATCCAAATTCCTTCTATGGTTCCCCTCAATTTTCTCGACCTTTAAAATAGTGGTCAGAATGAATTGATGAAAGCATCCATTTTGAAGATACCTTATAATATTAGAACGATATAGACGCTTATGGTTACAAGATTCTGTAACGTGGAATATGTTTAGCTAAACACCCCTATGGCTTCTTTTAAAGGATTACATAGAGCTGTGAGCGAAAAAATAATGCTCGTAAAGCAACTTCCGGTGAATCAGCAATCGCCTTCTGGTGATATAGTTTCCAACTACCTGCGGCAGCAACCTGTTCATTCCAGCCGGCAATCGCTTTAAAGCCCATGGAGCGCGAAATATCAAACCGGAAGCCCAAATAGGGTTGAATGACCGGTGTAAATGCCGACAATTCAAAAGCAGAACGTGGTGTTGTCCCTGAAACCACACTACTCCAATCCTCGTTTCCCGGTGAAGAGCTTGCGCTCAGTGAAACCTGTCCAATCCCAAAGAGGGAACCACCCAGCAATTTTAGTCGTGCTCTGGAATGGGTATTAAATTCTGCAGTCACACCAACCTGGCTTACTATAAAGTCTATGTAGTAGTCAACATCAGCTGCGTCTTGACCCGTGCCTGAATACTCACCCTGGCCTGCATACATTCCTATGGTCCAGTGTGGAGTCACTTCCCCAAAACCCTCAAAACCAGTAACAAGCATGCCATTTTTGTTGATATCATTTCCATTGGCTGTATTTGTAATATCAAAATCTAGAGTAAAGGAACCCAGGTCTGCAAAGGCTGCATCATCAAGTTCAAATGCGAGCATAAATGAAAATGCCGGTCCTATGGCACCCCTAAGCGCAGGTTGACCCTCAGCAAACTGAGCCTGGATTGACCCTATGAGCAGTGTTATCGCAACCAGTGTTTTTGTCCATTGCTTCATTATTCCCTTACCTCCTTATTACGGCGAATCGCCAGAACCAGACCCCTCGATTCTTGAGATCTAATATTAATTCTCTGGTAACTTGTACTTCTTTACATTTTAAAGCAAGTTGTTGACACAATATATGTTCTCTCAATTTTTTACACAAGTCTTTTAAGAATTTACTTTAAGTGTCAGCTTAAATTTATATTGCATACAGGAGCTTAGCCCCATAAATTGGTTTAAAGTTTGGAGTAGGATTCAATAGTTTTAACCGTAAAGAAATGGGTTTTCATGATGAGCAAACATTTTTTTAGCCATGTAATACTACGTCACATCTTGCTGGCCTCACTCTTCATAGGTGTTTCAGCAGTCCCACTTTGGGGTGCAAGTGACATTCAAGACATCCATTCTATTATGGATCTGGGTGATCTTGACCACGATGGGGATAACGATTTTGGAGCGATTCGAAAAGTAGCCGGCTCCAACTCCGAGCTCATCACATTCAGTGTTTCACCTGCAGGTGAATTCGAACTCACCTGGCATTTTTCCCTTCCTGAGAATTTAATCGGAGAGTGGGTTGACTTTACCCTGGCTGACCTAAATCTTAACGGTAGACCTGAACTGATCGCCATTTCTAAACTTATCTCAGCCACATCGGGCAATAGCGCTCCATGGATGTATGGCTTTGAATGGACCGGTCGTGAATTCGAATTTATTCCTAGCTTTCAATGGGGTTGGGCCCCCGATAACGGTCTCTATGCCAGACCTGGACAAATCGAAGTTGGTGATGTTGACCGTGATGGGCTGAGTGAGCTTATCATTTCTCTCAGTGCTCCACAGGCCAATTTACTCATCGTTGAATTTGAAGGTGATCTCAGTACGGCAGATATAAAGATCGAATATGCCGGTTTACCTGCCAGCATGAGTCAGGTCCCAGCATCAATCATTCTAGCCGTTTATGATGTGGACAATGACGATAATAGTGATGTTCTGCTCCTACAGAAACAAGGTGGCCAACTCATCACTGCCGGTATCATCTCCACTGCTGAAGATACATATACACATAAAACATTAGCTCCTATGAAGCTCATGTCTGGCGGAAGTGAACTCGTTCGCTCTGGCGGTGTCATTGCTGCTGATCTAAACGAGTCAGGTTCACAGGATCTGTTTTTGGGTAGTTCGAAAGGCAATATTTACCAGTATGATGCAAAGCAAGGTGGTTCCGTATGGAAGAATTTTTCCCAGGCAATTAGAAACCTAAATTTTAGTGACCTGGATGGCGATGGTCTCGTCGAAGCCCTCATCCAAACTGGAAATCAAGTCCTTTTCATGGAACAACACGGTAAAGAAAACGGCTTTGATCAGTTTAGCTCCCTGCTTGATGAGGAAATCGTAGCCCAGGACGTCTTTGTATTTCGTGATGGACTGCTGGTAAACAAAAGTGGTCGCTATAAATTTTATGCCGTTGGTTCAGAGGAAGATGACGTCATGGCAGAAAGTCAAGAAGCCGAGGACGCACCTGAAGAAGTAATGGTTGATGAAACGGCTAACCCAGCCGAGCCAGTAGATGTCATGGAAAAAACAGCAGACTTGGTGGAGGAAGAAACTCCTGCCCCTGAAATTCGCAGAAAACCTAAATCACCAGATTTGATCTTACACGTCGGGGAAAGTTTTACCCATAATATTCCACGCCAAGACGAAATGGACCCAGGTCAAGCTTATGTGAAATTCAAAACCTACCCTGAAGGCATGCGCCTTGGAAAAGATTTTGTCCTGAGATGGAACCCGGCAGAAGACCAACTGGGATATCATCAGATTTCCTATTCCTTTGGCCAACAGCTGGATACGAGCCTCACCTTATACGTCAATCATTTACCAGAAATTTTCTCAACACCGCCAGAGCTGGCCCAAACCGGACAACAATATCTATATCAGGTTCAGTTGGAAGACTTAAACGAAGAGCAATATTTTGAATATGAGCTCATTGCATCCCCATCGGGAATGCAGGTAGATAACGATGGTCTCATCCGCTGGCTCCCCAGTGATACACAACTGGATAGCCAGTATGTGACTCTGAGTGTGAGTGATGGCTTTGAGAGAACGCTTCAGAAATTTCCAATCTATGTCAATATTTTACCACTGATCCTGGAGAAACCTGCTCCCGTTGCTTTCATCAATGAACCATATATTGGACAAGTTAAAATCCAGGATAAGAACACACCAAATACTGCCCGTGTGATTTCCTTGAGAGCACCCCAAAATCTAGTGATGGAATCATCCGGCCGGATCACCTGGACACCAGAGTCCAGGCAAACAGGGTTCTATGATATTCTCTTTGAGCTCACGGATGATATGTCAACCGTGTTAGATTCCTTTACCCTATTTGCCAACACACCACCTATTATTTCCTCCAACTATCAGGAGCATGTCCCGGTTGGAAAACCATGGAATTACAATGTTGAGGTTGAAGATCCAAACAACAACCAAGATATAAGCTTCCTGGTTTCTGAAAGTAGTATCCCCAGTTTGACCATCAGTCGCAGAGGCCGGATTACCTGGACCCCAACAGAATCTGATTTAGGTAGACAGACATTCACCATTTCAGTCTCTGACGGCTTAGGTGATGATTTACAGAAGGTGACACTTTATGTCAATAGCACACCTGTTCTAGGTGGTGTTGCTGACACCCTTGCTATGGTTGCACGACCTTATACCACAAACATGCCCGTGACAGACCTGAATAAAGGACAGAAGCTCAATTACGCTTTCCTCACGGCGCCTAAAGGGATGACCATTTCCCCGACTGGTCAGATCACCTGGACTCCTTCTAAAGACCAAAAGGGCTGGAACGAAGTCTTTGTCAAGGTTTCGGATAAATACAGCTCAGATACTCATAAATTCACGGTGTATGCAAATGCCCCACCTCTCATCGTTTCCAAGCCTGACACCATGGCAATTGCCGGGCAGGAATACATCTATGAGATCAAGGCCTTGGATCTGAACACAGACCAAAATCTTATTTATAAAGTTTTTGAAGCTCCAGAAGGTGTACACATTAAGGATGGCTCAATCGTGAGCTGGACACCTGGGATTGATCAAATCAATCAGGCTCAGTTTAAAGTGAGCGTAACTGATGGTTATGCCACAAACGTCCAGAATGTTGCACTATTTGTGAATGCTTTACCGGAAGTTACTTCTACGCCATCAGCAGTGGTTCTTACCGATCGTGAATATCGCTATCAATTGTCTTCTCGCGATTTGAATGAAGATGGCATTGATTATGCGAAAGTTCTGCTACCCAATGGCGCTGAAATGGATGAAGCCTTAGGCCTCATCACCTGGACACCGGATAAATCCAATGAGGGCTCAAATAAATTTATCATTGAAATGATTGATTCGCGTGGTTCATCAAATTTACATGAGTTTGAGGTGAACGTCTTTCAGGATCCCAAGACACCTATTCGTCAGATGGGCGCTTTCCTTATCACCTTGGCTGGTGTTGGCGCCATGTTCGCTATAAAATTCCTGTATTGATCCTACATCCAAACAGGACAAAAAACCCACCGTATTTCGGTGGGTTTTTTATTTCTTGTGGGTATCTTTAACTAATATTAAGCAATATTCATAATAAGGCACCTTGAATGCGGCGAAGTTCTACATTTTTGATTCCACTATTATATGTAATAATCCTACTTGTTGTTAGTGATTCGTTATTTGCTCAATGGACCCAAAGTTATGAAGAAAGTGTAGAAGTCTCCCTTAGACGCGACCCAAATGCGATTGTGTCTGATGGGTATGGAGGAGCCTATTGTGTTGTCGAAGAACCAAATTTAAACTATCACTGGGATGAGGTAATCGTTAAAAAAATAAATCATGATGGTATACTAGGATGGGGTGGAGCAGAAGTATGGGTATCCGTGAACCTGTGGCCCCAGGTCCTAAAAAGCGCAGTATCAGATGGCGCACACGGATTAATCCTAGCTTGGGAGGACCATCAGAGGCATGATACAACATGGATGAATATTTATGATAGCTCAGATGTTTATCTGCAAAGAGTTGCCCCTGATGGTAGTCTCCTCTGGGGACCAGATGGTATTAACCTGCGAGAACCAATCCATGGCCGTATAGACATGGAAGGGGCTGAGGTAATCTCAGATGGGGAGGGTGGTGCTTTTGTCTACTATTACCTCGATCCTTATACATCCAATAATAAGGAAGATGAAATCTACCTTCAGCATATTAGCTCCGAGGGTGAATTACTCTGGACCAATGGGGTTGCTATAGATACTAGCAAGGGATTCAGTCGCTATTTTATGGATATGGTGCTAGATGATACTGATGGAGTGATTATAAGCATGTACTGGACTGATGCTGATTATAATGACTTTATTCGTTTTCATCATGTTACTGATTTTGGGTTCGTTGACTGGGTATCAGAATCATATCCAATTTGGGGTTATTATAACTATGAAAACCAGATGCTCCCTGATGGCGAGGGGGGAGCCTACTTCTATCACTGGAGTGTAACAGAGCCATTCAACTATTTTATCAATCGTATCTCTTCTAGTGGTGATCTATTATGGGGTGACCAGGGAGTTGAACTTAAAGGTAATACTGCTGACAATTACAGCGGCCTTGCTTCATGGACACGCCTTCAAGATAATTCAGTGGTATTCGCTTATGAGTTTTGGAATGATGATAGTCTCTTCTATAAGGACATATACGCACAAAGAATCTCACCAACAGGGGAGCTCTTATGGGAAACACCTATCCCAATTGTTGATCATGTTATTGAAGGTCAGATATTAAGCCCCGATATGATCACTTTACCGGATACCAGTGTCTTTATCCTTTGGTCTGATACCAGAGATTGGGACTCTTTAGAGTATGATGTTTATGGCCAGAAGCTTGGTCAACATGGTGAGGTTCAGTGGCAGGAGAATGGGATACCAATCATTAGGCGAATAGGAAAGCAGTTTTTTCCAGTCGCAACAAGCGATGGTACTGATGGTGCAATTGTCGCATGGACAAGTGGCTGGCCATTTGGAAGCTTCGCGCAACACATCAATGGTGATGGTGAACTTGGTAATCCAAAGCCAGTTGCAATTGAAGAGAATCGTTCGTTTACTCCCCAAGAGTATATTCTTCATCCCGCATACCCAAATCCATTCAACCCAACAACAACCATCAGATATGACACACCTGAGTTATCATCTGTTACGCTAACTATATATGACGTCATGGGACGAAATGTCAGGGACCTAGTTTCAGAGATAAAACCAATTGGGCAATTCGAAGTCAAGTGGAATGGAACAGATGCATCCGGTAAGCAGGTCAGTACAGGTGTCTACTTTGCTCGACTAACAGCAGGTGAGGTTTCGAGCGTCGTTAAGATGGTGTATTTGAAATAATTGCAGCAAGCTAGAGATGGTACGAAACACCCATCTGGCTGACCCAGCCCAGAGCACCAAAACTCTGAGTGGCTGATTCAATCATAATTCCATGCCAATCAAAGGCAAAGCCAGCAGACATGCCAGCAGTAAAGTCTGACTCACTAATGCCAGTCTGCAGATCAAAACGATTTGAATTTATTCCCAGCCGAACTTTGAAACTTGGATGTATGAGAATTTCTGCACCCACAGCGAAGCGAAATTGGTTCTCAAAATCGTAGATCCCTTCCAGATTCAAACGTAAAGGCAAGTGAGACAAGATTTTGGATGATCCCACGCGCAACTGGGTTGGAAATTGCTCTGCACTGGCGCCCAATGGGGCTGACACTAGAAAAACACCGATGGTGAGCGAATCAAGTTCTTTGTGGTAAATAGCACCCAGGTCATAATAAGAATCAGATAATGAACGGGCATCTGCAGTCTGTTGAAAAACCCCCACCCGAGTTCCCAGACGTACAGATTCGGAAAATTGAAAGACATATCCCAGGCTTGTGGACAATTCCTGGACACTAAAAACACCTTCATTGACTCCTGTAATACTGGTTTTATTAAAATCACCATAATTGAAATAGATGGTTTCCACACTAAGACGATGTCGCTCTAATGGCATGACACCTCCCATGGAATATCCTTTTATTCCAACCACATGATTGATATAGCCCGTTTGAATTTGAATGTTTTTGACAAAACTGGCGTTGGCCGGATTCCCTTGAATATCCATATTCCCTGATGGATCAACTGCTCGCCCACCACCCATTGCTGCGGAGCGGTTGCTAAATGGATAGTTCAAAAGTTGATAGGAAGGTGTCTCGGCATAGACGGCTGAAACCATTAGAAGTAGCAGCAGGGTAAATTTGATTCTCTGATTATCCATGACCTTTATATACATGCCTTAAAATGGATTTTGTTTCAATATATAACAGGATTTTTTTATTTCAATAAACGCATATATCTTAATGACGAGATATCCCGGGGATCACTTAATGTGTTTGTAGTCTCCTTTAAAACACTTAAAATACCCGCAATTAGGAATATATCCATTACAAGGAGGGGAACGTTGAAATCCATTCAGTTAGGTGTGTTGGTTTTATGTACGGTTCTGCTATTCAATTCATGTGCATCGACTACGCTATTTCCAGAATATTGGAATAAAGATAAGTCAGCTCCATTCGATCGTCTTAAATCGCCCTATGAGGATAGTCCTGATGCGGTAATCGTTTTTGATCTAGAGAAGCTGTCAGTAGAAAAAACAAATTGGGAAATGGTTAAATCTCATCATAGGCGCATTCAGATCTTTACGGAAGCAGGTAAGGAATATTCAAATATCAAAATTCCCTTTTGGCACGATGAAAGTATTCTTCAAATAAAAGCCCAAACAATTTTACCAAATGGAGAAAGAATTAAACTCAAGTCCTCTGATATTTTTGAAGAAGGAGAAGCTGAGGGTTGGCGCTATAAAGTCTTTGCCCTCCCCGGTGTACAGGATAATTGTATCATAGAGTATCAATACCAATTCAGGACAGATCGATTGGCTGTAATTCAACCAAAATATCTTCAGGGATACTTACAGAGAGAGTACACCCAGCTCACTTTAACCCTACCCATGGGATTTTCATATAGTGGTTCAGTTCGCAATCAATTACCGGTTTATTCAGAACCTTTGATAGAAAAATACCACCTGCCCAATGACGAAGGGAATCGGTATTTATGGGAAATTAAAAATATTCCCCCAGTAAGAGATGAAGCATTTATGTATAACAGAGAAGATCATCTCATGTCAATTCACATGCAGCTCGTTAGTTATAAAGACCCTTACAATCACTATACATTCATTGGCAATTGGCAAGATCTCAAAAAGAAAATGATCACACAATATGAATCTTATCTAAAACCCACTCGGAATCTAACAAAGTTGTATAAAAAGATACCTGTAGATAGCACTGAGATTGTCCCCTCTCCCCAGGTGATATACTCCTACATTCAGAATAATTTCACTCACAGGACTAAAGGCGGAATTTGGGCTCGTTATGCCAATGAAGTTCTTAGTGACATGCAGGCTTCGCGTTCAGAGAAAAATTTGCTCTTTGTCGCCTTGCTCCGAGAGGCTGGATATGATGCAAAACCCATACTTATAAGTAGACGGCCAAGAGGACGGGTAAACACCATTCATCCAAACTTGCGAGACTTCAACCATGTTATTGTGAAATTGAAGCACGGCTCAAAAACTTCATATCATGATGTTGCTTATGATTACTTTGGTTTTGATCTAATGCCGGCAAATAGTCTCAGTGGCACAGGTCTTCCCATATCAGAAGGGGATGAAAAACTTATCGACTTTCCTACTTCACTTGGGAGAAGTAAGCAGGTCGTACTATCCATTTGTGAGCTGGATGAAACCGGAACCTTATCTGGCTCGTTTTCAATTCGCTCTACGGCATACTATGCCACTTCACTCAGGAGGGCTTACGACAAGGCCGAGAATGATGAGAAATTCGCTTATGAGGATATTGTTTCACAATTCCCTGGCATCATTGTAGAGGATTTCTCATACGAGATTCCCATGGATGATCTTAATGAGCCAGTAATAACAAAAGTGTCATTTGAAATTCCGGATTTTGCTGACTTCTCAGGTGATCAGGTGTATATACCCACTACTTTTTATTCCGCTTTCAAGAAGAACTCACTCGTTAGAGATCAACGTACCCATAATATAGAATTTGATAATAAATTTACAGCACAGGAGACAATCAACCTTAGCCTGCCATCAGGTTATGAGGTCGTCGAGGCACCGCATAACATAACCATACAAGCCCCAGGGCTTTTGTTTCGGAAATTAATTCAACCAAACAATGATATCGTCCAATTTTCCAGGTCCTATCAATTGTCTCAGGTTATTCAACCACCCCGTAATTATAATTTGATCAAAACCTTCTTTACTGAAGCGGTTACAGCTGACCAATCAAAACTCATCATAAGAAAAATAGATGAATAAAGTATTTCTTATAGCCCTCCTGTTCCTCTGCTTCAGCCCACCTGAGACTATAGGGGCAGAAAAAAGCAAGGTGCTGGCATCGACCACAAAAATGCTTATTCATAGCGATGAGAAGGCAACGCTTTCTGTTCATGAGAAGATTCTCATCGCTGACAAGTATGGGAAGAGCCATGGTGAGGTGGTTATCAGTGAGGACAAATATAAAAAGCTAGCGAATGTCAAGGTGCAGATTTTTGATGCAAAGGGAAAGAAGAAGAAAAGTTTCAAGAAAAAACATTTTGATAAAATTCAGGGAGCACCACCTGGAATTCTAGTCTCGGGTGACACCTATTACTATCTGAATGTCTCTGATCTCATTCAAGTTCCTTACACTATTGAAATTGAATATACCGTTTCAATCAAGAGTCTCTTCTTTTGGCCAGCTTGGAGTCCACAGGAGGATATTGTTGTAGAAGAGGCAAGTTATACCCTTGAAACACCTGCTAATTATGAATTCAAGAGTTTTAGCCCCTCTGATATAAAAATGACCCAAATTTCAACAGATGAATATCAGTGGAAACAATCTAATCTACCTCCTTATCCTGATGAAAAATACATGCCAGCTGATGTATATGATACATATAGGGTCTTCTTCTCCACGGGGCAATTTACGCTTGAAGGATATACAGGATCAGAGTCTTCATGGGAGGGAATAGCTAATTTCTATTGGGAGCTTACAAAAAGTCAATTTGATTTAGACACAAATTCTGTAAATGACCTGATTATAGAACCCTCTGATAGTAAAGCTGATACCATTCGACAGATATACAATTATGTGCAAGAGAAGACCCGTTATGTCGCCATGTCTTTAGGCATACATGGATGGAAACCACATACAAGTCAGTGGGTTTGCGATAATAGCTACGGAGACTGCAAGGATCTATCTACCTTTTTTATCTCATTGCTATCTCACCACAATATCATAGCTCACCCCGTGTTGATCTTAACAAAGTCTGCCGGAGAAGTCTATCCTGAATTCCCAAACAATCGATTCAATCACGTTATTGCCTGTGTTCCTTTAGAAAAAGATTCACTCTGGATTGACTGCACTTATGATGAGGGAGCCGTAGATTTTTTGCCACCCGAGGATCAAGGCCGCTTCGTCCTAGTTGTTGGTGGTGAGGGTCCGGTCTTAGCTAAAACACCCATTCTATCTTCAAGCGCAAATCAAACATCATTCACCGGTTCAATACATCTTCAATTGAGTGGTTCAGCAACATTGGAGGGTGAATTGGAATTAATTGGAACAGCCGCTCGAAGGTGGCGCAGTAGCATTAAGCGAAGTACGCTAAAAGAACAACGCGAATTAATTATTTCCAGCTTCAAAGAGTCTGCTCCCGGTCTAGAGCTTGAAGATTTCCAGATAACAAACCTTGATGATAAGAATAAATCCTTAACTATTCACCTAAAGAGCCATATCCCTCATTTAGGATCAAAAACCGGAAAGCGACTTTTTGTTAATTTAGCCATGCCTGGCAAGATTGGATGGTATGGAGAGCATCCAAAGCGAAGAACTAAACCTTACAATGCTGGTTCTCCATCTCGGTATTCTGCACAAATAGAGCTTACTTATGCTGATGGTCTTTCAGTTGAGTCAACCCCAAAGGATTTTTTACTTGAGACAGATTATGGGTCATATAGCGCCATCTATTCGCATATGGAGGGTGTCTTAAAGTCGAGCTGGGTATTTGAAGACAATCAACCATATATCCCAATCGATGCTTATGAAGTCTTTTACAACTTTAGAAAGCAGACAACTAAGGCAAACTCCGCACAGATCGTGTTTATCAAAGGCTAGGCTGGATTTTCACCACTAATAGAAGTAGCTTACTGGCCTTATGACAATTTTCCTCTGGATACTATTTGGACTTCTCGCGGCATTTATTTTCATACACATCTTTATCCGTAAAGTCTATGATGTAAAGCCTGTTTCACACAAAGAAACACCAGATAAATTTGATCTCGCTTACGAGGAAGTACACTTCCCCACTGTAAATGATAAATCACTTTATGGCTGGTGGATGCCGGCAGCTCAAAATTCTGAGTCTGCCCCAACTTTAATTCTGGTCCATGGTCTATACCGAAATTTAGGGCGCATGCTCCGCTATATACAGCACCTACATCCTCTGGGTTATAACCTGATGGCTTTTGATTCTCGTCATCATGGCTCAAGCGATAAGGATGATCATGCATCCCTCTACAAATTTGGACAAGATATTCTGGCGGCTGTCAAGTATGCTCAAACCCTAAATATTGATTCAGACAAGATCGGTGTCGTTGGTCTTTCTCTTGGTGGTGCAGGCGCGGTCTATGCTGCTTCCCTTGAGCCCATGATCAAAGCTGTGGCTACGGTTGGTGCTCCGGCACATCCTGTGGATGTCATGACCAGACGGTTTAAGGAATATTACATGCCAAAACCTGTGATCTGGTATGCTCTGAAACAGATTGAGTCAATTATTGGGGTCACCTTTGACTCCTTCGCTCCTGAAAATTGCATTGCCAAAGCCAGGGCTTCATTTTTTATCATTCATGGGGATGAGGATCAGGTCGTTCTACCCTCTCAGGGTGAGAAGCTGTGCAAGGCCGCCAGGGCAGGACAAAGTCAATGTTGGAGTATCCCAGGCTTTGCTCATTCAAACTGTCACCATCATCCTGAGTTTTGGGATCGTCTACATACATTCTTTCAAGAAAAGCTAGCCACAACTTCAGCTGAAAATTCTTAATAAGGAAAAATGGAATGAAATATCCACCAGAACCATTTCGGATCAAAACTATTGAGCCTATCACCCGCACCACTGACTGGGAGCGTTTGGCCATCATTCAAGATGCCGGATTCAATGTTTTCAATATCCCCGCTGAGAAAATTTATATCGACCTGCTCACAGATAGTGGCACCAGTGCCATGAGTGACAACCAATGGGCCGGCATGATGCGAGGAGATGAATCCTACGCTGGCAGTAAGAATTACTTCCATTTTGAAAAAGCGGTCCACAAGATCTTTGGTTTCGAACATGTGATCCCTACCCATCAGGGTCGAGTCGCTGAGAATCTCTTGTTCTCAACGATTCTGAAAGACCGAAAAGATCTGGTTATACCAAACAACAATCATTTTGATACAACCAGAGCCAATGTTGAGTATAACGGTGGTATTGCAGTTGATCTGGTGGTCGATATTGCCAAAGACACTCAGGCATTGGCTGATTTTAAAGGTAATATCGATCTGAATAAATTAGCAAAATTGATTGAGGAGGTTGGCGCAGACCGAATTCCAATTGGTATGTTAACCATCACCAATAACTCAGGTGGTGGACAGCCGGTTTCCATGGCGAATATCAGAGCTACATCCGAATTACTGCATAAACATGGCATTCCTTTCTTCATAGATGCCTGTCGATTCGCTGAAAATGCCTATTTTATCAAAATTCGTGAAGACGGTTACCAGGAAAAAAGTATCCTTGAAATCGCCAATGAGATGTTTTCCTACGCAGATGGATGCACCATGAGTGCCAAGAAGGATGGCCTGGTCAATATGGGTGGTTTTTTTGCCACGAATAATGGGGAACTGGCCCAGCAGATCACCAATCGCTTGATCCTCATCGAAGGATTTCCCACCTATGGTGGCTTGGCCGGCCGTGACATGGAAGCTATTGCCCGTGGACTGGAAGAGGTCCTCCACGAGGATTACCTAGCCTATCGCATATCCCAGGTAGAAGAATTGGGCGATCGCCTAATTGATGCCGGTGTGCCCATTCTTAGACCCGCAGGTGGTCATGCCATCTATTTAGATGCAAAGAATTTTCTACCCCATGTTTCTCAGTCACAATTTCCCGGTATCGCTTTAACAGTAGCACTCTACACACATGCGGGGATTCGTGCTGTTGAAATTGGGAGCCTTATGTTTGCCAAAGAGGACACTGCAACAGGTCAGGTTAGCTATCCTGATTTGGAATTGGTGAGACTGGCCATTCCCAGGCGCGTGTACACCAATAGCCAGATGCAATATGTGGCTGAGAACATCATAGAGTTATTCCAGGGTAGAGATAGTATTGGTGGATATGAAATAGAATATGAAGCTCCAGTTCTAAGACATTTTACGGCACGGTTAAAGCCATTGTCCTGAGTTCTGAATTAGAAAATGATCTATTTCCATCTTGCTAATCGTTCCTACTTTTAGTTCATGCTGTTATTACGCATCATATTACTCTTTAGTTTGCTTGCCGGGTCTGTCTCTGCCAGACTGTATTGGGTATTCTTTGAGGATGATGCTTCCAGACCAAAAGTTCAATTGACGGAAAAGGCCTATGAGCGGCTGGTAAAACGTGGCGCGCCAAATGTTCAAGGTGATAGAACTGTCTCTCCTGATCATTTGGCCAAGATCAGGGTGGCTGGTTATAGAATTAGTACGGTTTCCCGGTTTCTGAATGCGGCCAGTATTGAAATTGAAGGTCAAGACCAACTTAATGAAATATCAAGTCTTTCATTCGTCACCTCTGTCTTGCCCGTGGCATCTCGGATTGTGAATAAGCCCATTGAAACCTTGCATAAAGAAGCCGCAAAAGTATCAACTCCTTATTACGGTGATTCTTACACCCAAAACCAAATGCTGGATGTGCCTACAATCCATGACTATGGTTTTGATGGTTCTGGCGTTCTGGTTGCTGTATTTGATACGGGATTTGACACTGATCATCCAGTCTTTGACCAAATGGATATTGTTGATCAATATGATTTTGTTGACCACGAGCTTAATGTTGATGGAGTAGACCCGCTCAACGAGCATGGGACCCATGTGTTAAGCATCTTGGGTGGATACTATACAGGAGAGTTAATCGGACCGGCTTTTGGTGCTTCTTTTCTTTTGGCTCGTACTGAGTACAGGCCAACTGAGACCCACATAGAAGAACAAAACTGGCTGGCTGCTGTTGAATGGGCAGATTCCCTGGGTGTTGATATTATTTCATCTTCTCTAGCCTACTTTGATGACTTTACTCCGCCCGATAAAGATTACTCTGTACGGGCACTTGATGGAGAAACAACTATTGTTTCGAAAGCCGCCAACATCGCTGCTGAGCGGGGAATCCTGGTGGTAAACGCCATGGGTAATGATGGCCCTAGTGCCATGACCGTTCGACCGCCGGCTGATAGCCCGCATGTACTAAGTGTAGGGGCAACTTATGCCAGTGGTGACATCACAAATTTCTCCAGCCGGGGTCCAACATATGATGGACGAATCAAACCAGATGTGGTGGCCATGGGATCTTCCGTCGTCCTAGCAACTGGTACAGGTAGTTTTATGGGAGGTGCTGGAACTTCGTATGCAACACCTCTGATCGCAGGACTGGCTGCTCTCCTGTTACAATCTCACTCAGATTTAGCACCTGATTCCGTCATCTCTATTTTTCGACAAAGTGGTGACAACAGCGACAGTCCGAACAACACCTATGGTTGGGGAGTTCCCAAGCTGCTCAGCTATTTTAATAATGTAGAAACCTTATCCTCAAACCAATGTTTGATCTACCCAAATCCAACAGCAGGAAAGAATATCAGTATCCTTCTTCCTGATCCAGTAGCCGAACTCACTGAAGAAGTTCATTTATTCGATATCCTCGGACGTCATGTGGCTGATTTATCACTTGAGGCCAGCTCCGCTTTTGTGTTGGAGGGATCCTTGCCGAAGAATAAGACATTGGCAGATCAGCTCTATCTTATTTCGGTTAATTCGGGTACCCAGCACTACATTGGGAAATTCATTTATATCAAACCCTGAGTTTTTCCAAAACAATTTTCTTCATTAATCCCTGAATTTACTTAACCTATCAGGAACATTGGATGTCTAAAGACATAACAATTAACTGAGGTGTCCATATGAATATTTCCAAAATTACAATTTTACTCTTAATGGCTGTTCTTTTTGTACAGGCCAATCCTAACCACCGACGACATCATACGCGTCCTTATTACAGAGGACATTACACACCCGCGTATTACTCAAGATATACTCCGTATTATTCATCCTATCGTTCATATCGCTATTATACGCCGGTCATTGTCACCAGCAAAACCACTACAACATATCCTTCAAATCTGGTGCTTATCACAGCTGAAGATGCTGCAGAAGATATTGTAGCACTCAACACAATTATGAATAAAGGATTGATTACTGAGAAGGAATTTAGTCGAGCAAAAGGAACTTTGCTTAACAGGATCGGGATGTCTGTTAATCCAGATGCCGGAGTCATATCCACCGCAGAAGTGATAAGCCAGATAGAAACATTGTATGAACTGCAATCCACCGAGCTTTTATCTAATAAAGAATACACGAAACAGAAGAGAAAATTGCTGGCCATGATCTAGTTCAGCATCTGTTTTAGCCCATTATCTTTCACTAAAGACCATATGGGTTTCATCCGAAAGTAAATAACTTGGAATCTGTTCCTCTTCTTTTGTCGTTGACAAGACAACAAACCATGCTATCGTTAACTATTCTAATGGATATCTATTACGGAGTGATAGATCAGGGGCGACCTTGTAATACAATTAACTACTTCAATTTTTTGGTGGAGCATAAAGATGAATAAAAAAAATCTAAAATGGTGGCTAGTCCTAGAGGATAAAGATTTCCTAGTTGAAGGACGCGTCATGACAGTAACAGCAGACACCAAACAGGTCTGTCTTACTCATTTTGAAGGTGAAATTTGTGCCCTGGATAACCATTGTCCTCACCAGGGGGGACCACTAGGCGAGGGAAGCATTGAAAAGGGGCTGCTAAGATGTCCCTGGCATGGTTGGGATTACCATCCGTGTAGCGGAAAGGCGCCAGGTTTTGATGATGGTGTTGAAAGCTATGCTGTGAAGATCGAGGGGCAGCAGGTCTTTATTGGACTGCCCATGGCAGAGCCACATGCAGCCACAGTAGCTGATGTCATGATCGAGACCATGGTCAAAGCAGGTGTAAACACTGTGTTTGGAATGGTGGGCCATTCAAATTTGGGTTTAGCTGATGCCATGCGACGGCAGGAAAAAAAAGGCAAACTTCAATACATTGGAATCAGACATGAGGGAGCTGCTTCATTTGCAGCATCTGCCTATGGGAAACTGACGGGGCGACCAGCCGCTTGTTTTGCTATCGCAGGTCCCGGTTCAACCAACATGTTCACCGGTCTGTGGGATGCCCGGGTTGATCGTGCTCCCCTGATCGCATTGACGGGACAAATCGAAACCCAGGTGATCGGGACAGGTACTTTTCAGGAAGTAGATCTTCTCCAAGCCTTTCAAAGTGTTGCCAATTTTAACCATCGTGTTCACAAGGACTCCAAACATTCAGAGTTAATGACTCAAGCTATCAAGCACGCCTTTCTAAATCGTGAACCTACCCACCTGACCTTTCCTGATGAAGTTCAAGTCACTCCGGCTCCAGATACTCAAATTCTTGATCCTCGACTCAGAATAACACAACAAAATATTTCTCCACCCCCGGAACAGTTGGAGATGGCACTACGCTCTTTGCGTAAAGCCAAGCGCCCTGTGATCATTGTGGGCCACGGAGCCAGATTTCATATGGAGCAGGTAAAAAACCTGGCTGAAACACTCAGGTGTCCTGTAGTCACAACATTTAAAGGTAAGGGTCTTATTTCAGACCAGCATGAACTGGCTGGCGGTGTTCTCGGTCGAAGCGGGACACCTATCGCCTCTTATTTCATGAATGAAAGCGACTTGTTGCTGGTCATTGGAGCTTCTTTTTCAAAACATACCGGTATTACACCCAAGAAACCAACCATTCAGATTGATTTTGATGCCCTTGCCCTCAGCAAGTTCGATGAGATCGACTATCCTGTTTGGGGTGAGATTTCCGCAACTCTTGAACTCATTCAGGATCAAAGAGGAACTAAGTTTCTTAGTGTGGACCATCGTGAGGAGATCAGTGAACGTTGGAATATCTGGAGGGCTGAAAAGTCGAAACGCCTGCAGGAAGATCGCGGGATGGGAATTAGCTCCAGCGCAATTTTCCATGAATTAACCAAAGTGATTCCAGATGATGCTGTGGTCTGTGTCGATGTTGGAAACAATGCCTATTCACTAGGACGGTATTTTGAGTCCAAAAATCAGGCGTTCTTGATGTCAGGTTATCTAGGATCCATTGGTTTTGCCTTACCTGCGGCGCTGGGAGCCTGGGCTGCCGTCGGGAATGAGCGACCTGTTGTAGTAGTCAGTGGCGATGGAGGGCTATGCCAATATCTGGCCGAATTTACCACTCTTGTTAAATATAAGATGCCCATCAAGATCGTAGTTTTGAATAATAATGAATTGGGTAAGATTTCCAAAGAGCAGCGTGCTGGGGAGTTTCCTGTATGGGGAACTGATTTAGTTAATCCCGATTTTGCGCAACTGGCAACATCCATTGGAGCTAAAGGGTTCTCAGTATCTCAAAAATCAGAGCTTTTGTCTGCCCTCGAGAAGTTATTCAATGCGACTGGACCAGCATTACTTGAAATAGCAAGTGATGTGACCCTGGTTTAGGAACTTCTGTGCTCTTTAAGCTATCATTTATGCAGATTCTACCTGCAATTAGAAAGAGCTTACCTGTCTCTCTAGTCGTAGGTACATTTTTGACTTTAATAAACCAGGTTGACCTCCTTTATTTTTCTTTTCCTCTGAGTAATATTGAATACACTGATGTGATTCGATTTCTGCTGAATTATTTAACGCCCCTGTCAGTCGCAAGCTAAACACATCTCAGAAATCTACCTAAGTAAACGCTACTCTTCAAATTGGGATTGCTTTCTGGATTGTATTATTCTACATCTAGCGTAGCCAATAATGTTTGATTTGATTTACCTGAAGGACTCCTAAAGAATGTATCCCTATATTAAGACCCTGCGTACCGTACTCTCCGCTCGATTTCGACCTGCACTAAATCTTGATGGAACAAGTATCCTAAATTTAAGGGCTGGCCTTACTGACATTGATCATTATGGTGAAATCAATAATGGTCGACATCTCACACTCATGGATCTGGGGCGTTATGATTTAGGAGTTCGGACTGGATTGATGAAGCTTATCGCAGAGAAGAAATGGGGCCTTGCGGTGGGCGGCTCCAGTGTTCGCTATCGTCGTAGAATTACTCTGTGGAAGAAATTCCAATTACATAGTGAAGTGATCGGACACGATGGACGCTGGTTCTATTTTCTGCAGAAAATGTGCACCGGTGATACCATCTGCTCATCAGCGCTTATTAAAGCTGGAGTGATCTCTAAAAACGGGTTGGTTCCTGCTACGGAAGTGATGAAAGAGTTTCCTGATACAACATTGACTGGAGAGTTACCTGACTGGGTAACCGCCTGGATAGCTGCAGAAAGTCAACGACCCTGGCCGAAACAGAAGTTGAATCCAAGTAGTCGATAACAACAACCCTCTGGTACACATACTACCCCTTTTGTCATTTTCATGACAAAATAGTTCCATCGACCCAATTATCCTGTTAGCAGAATTTAAAACTCGTTGAAAGGGGTTACTGATGAAACTAAAGAACATAATTTTAACCATGATCTTAATCTTGCCAATGATGGCCTGGTCGGATATAACTATTACTGAAGCCAATGGTACTTTTGCTGGTTTGGGACATGCCAGATCGCATGATTTTCCCGTAGAAGCCCAGATATTTACCGTCAAAGTTAGCGATGCTGATACAAGTGGTATGCGTTCCGTCTACGTTGAAGTCTCTGTAAATGACTTACATACTGGTAACGGTATGCGTGATACACACATGCGGATGTCCATTCTAGACCGTAAAAAACATCCCTTGATTACTTTCAAGGCAGACGTTGAATTGGGAGAACTGGCAGCAGGAATCTTCTCACTTCCTGGGAGTTTACAGGTGAATGGCGTCTCAAAACCATATAATCTTGACCTGAATTTAAAACAGGATAACTCACAGTGGTTTGCTACAGGTACTTTCCAGATCATACCCTCAGACTTTGGTTTACCGCTTGTAGGTATGGGTCCGATGAAGCTACTGGATAAGGTCGATCTTGACTTGAACGTCCGCTTCTAAGGCTATTTTTTAGCTGTTTATTTTTCCTGATAAACTAAAAGCATCCTGAATATGGCTATCATTTCAGGGTGCTTTTGTTAATTTGCTCTTACAGAATATTAAAAGCGGATTCAAGTCTTATCAACTGGAGACAAATAAGGATATGAAAAGAGTATCTCGATCTGACATTATTAGACGTTACCAGACAATAAGGGCGTTTACCCAACAATTGTGTAAACCATTGGAAATAGAAGATTTTGTGGTCCAGTCTATGCCGGATGTTAGCCCGACAAAATGGCACCTTGCACATACCAGCTGGTTTTTTGAAACATTTCTGCTAAAACCTGAGTTATCAGGTTATCAGACTCCCAATGAGCTGTACAACTACCTGTTTAACTCATACTATAATGCCATTGGTGGTCAGTTTCCAAGACCGCAGCGAGGGTTGCTTAGTCGACCTACCGTTGCCCAGGTATTTGAATACCGCCAGCATGTGGATCAGGAGATGCATCGTTTACTAGAGAGTTTAAATGAAACCAAGCTGGCTGAATTAGGGCCCTTCATTGAGCTGGGTTTAAACCATGAACAGCAGCATCAGGAGTTGATGTTGACTGATCTTAAACATGTATTATTCCAGAATCCTCTCTATCCTGCTTATTCGTCCTTACCCTCTCAAGGGCAAAATCAAAATGTTCAGACTCTAAATTGGATCTCCTATCCCGGAGGTAAATCGAAAGCTGGTTTTGCTGGGTCTGGATTCTCATTTGACAATGAGACACCTGAACACGAAGTTCTGACGCAAGCCTTCGAATTGGCTGATCGTCTCGTGACCAATGGAGAATATCTAGCCTTTATTGAAGACAATGGATACACTCAGTCTCAGCTCTGGTTATCTGATGGGTGGGCACTCATTAATAAAGAAAACTGGCAGGCTCCGCTTTATTGGGTCAAGCAAGAGGGACGCTGGTTTGAGTTCACGCTAAATGGTTTACAGCCTTTGGATCGTGATGCCCCTGTATCACATATCAGTTATTATGAAGCTGATGCATATGCTAATTGGTCAGGAGCTCGTTTACCCTCAGAGTTTGAATGGGAAATAGCTGCTCAAGGTGTGGAAATTGAGGGTAATTTTGTTGAGACCGGACGTTTGCACCCTGTACCAGCCTCTGCTAGCTCAGAAAAAGGTCCTCATCAAATGTATGGTGACGTATGGGAGTGGACACGGAGTCCCTATGTCCCTTTTCCAGGATTTAAAGCTGCAACAGGAGCCGTTGGAGAGTACAACGGAAAATTTATGTCCAGCCAAATGATTTTAAAGGGCGGTTCTTGTGTAAGCAGCAAAAATCACCTACGCGCTAGTTATCGGAACTTCTTTTATCCCCATTCCCGCTGGCAGTTTATGGGCTTACGCTTAGCAAAAGATATAGATAAATAACGTGAATTATTTTTTCAATAAATTATTATTCGTCTTCGCGAGTGATTCCAACCTTTGGTTGGATAAACGCGGTGATCTCAGCATTCTGGTCCCTGAGCCCTTCGGTGGAGTTTATGCTGAGCACTTCGACTACGCTCAGCATAAACTCCACCGAAGGGCTCGCAAAGGCTGGTAAAAGGAACATTAAATGACTAAACCATGGAATATACTTACCCAAACTTCTGACACTCGACTCTATGAAGCTCGAGCACAATTACATCAGGCTGCTCAATTACTTGCAGCGGCTGGAATCTCTTACTTAGAAGCTCGTCCTGATGACAGCCACACAGCCATGCTCTGGTCTCCTGAGACCAATCAGTTTATGAGTCAAGCTTTTGGAGAAGATCTGTCCTTTCAGATAACATTGAATCCAACGAATTTGTCTCTCAGTATCATTGAATCGGGCGTCAGTATTCAAAAGCTCGACCTGAATGGCAGTAGTCTTAAACAAGTCTCAGAGAAACTTCAATCTACTTTGGAGAGTCTTGGATTACCTGAGAATGTTTTCACCATGGAAAAACATTACGATCTACCTGACTACCCAGATAATTGGGAAACAGCCTTTGACACTTCTGATATAGACGCTTTCCAGGTCATAGCCAGTAGCTACATAAACGCTTATTCCTCATTACAGGAGATGGCTAGTACAGATTCCCAGGCTAGCGATCTACTCATTTGGCCTCATCATTTTGATCTGGCTTATCTCATCACCAGAGCTCAAGATGAACAAGGGAATCTCAGCAAATCAGTTGGGGTGGGCATATCGCCTGGAGATGGGAGCTATACAGCACCCTATTATTATGTTACTGCCTGGCCAGCACCCAGCGTTGATCAAATCCCAGGCGAGCTGAAAAGTGCCGGGAAATGGCATACTGAAGGATGGGTTGGTATGGTTTTACCTTTAGATCAAATAAACTCAAGTTCAAATGCATCTGAACAAGAGATGATAGTTCGGGAATTCCTGCTTGAGGCTCTTACTGTTGCGAGATCATTAACTGGTGACAATTAATCATTAATTATGATACCAGGAGTCACAAATGCTGTCTTCGCGAGCGATTGTAAAGAGCGTGGCGATCTCACGTCCGAGATTGCCCGCCTGCCTTCAAGTACGAAGTACGGCGGACAGGCTTTCGTCGTATATCTCCTCGCAAAGACTTATTAGGGGCAATGCTTAAGAAATGATTCAACTGAGCCATGTAAGTAAACGTTTCGGCGATCAAGAGGTCATCCATGATCTCTCGCTCAAGATTCCTCAAAATGAAACTATCGTTCTCATTGGTCCCAGCGGATGCGGAAAATCAACGCTACTCAGATTGATGATCGGTCTACTTGTGCCGGAGGAAGGCAAGGTTTCCCTCTTCCAGCAGGAATTGACTTCTGAGAATATCGAATCGGTGCGTCAAAAAGTAGGTTTTGTACTTCAGGATGGTGGTCTATTTCCTCATTTGACCGCTAAGCAGAATACTTGTCTAATGGCTCAATTTCTGGGTCATGAGACAAACTGGATAAACTCTAGACTCTCAGAGCTTCGTGACCTGACCCATTTATCTGATGCCGTGATGGATCGCTATCCAAATCAACTTTCCGGTGGTCAAATCCAACGGGTTGCTCTCATGCGGGCGCTCATGCTTGATCCTGACATTTTATTTCTAGATGAACCTCTGGGAGCGCTGGATCCATTACATCGGGTTGGGCTTCAAGAGGACATGAAGACCATTTTTACTCAGCTTAAAAAAACCGTGGTCATGGTCACCCATGATATGGGTGAAGCAGCATCACTGGCTGATAAAATCGTACTCA